>JBAZDT010000001.1:0-26879 GCA_041654325.1 Bacilli bacterium
TCAGAAATGACATCGCCATCTTTTAAAGTAATTTTCCGCGTCGCGAATTTTTCGGCAAGCAAGGAGTCGTGAGAAACGACGATGACTAATCTTCCTTGGGCAATTTGGGAGAGCATCTCCATCGTCGCTAAAGCATTTTTTTGATCAAGGGCGCCAGTCGGCTCATCAGCGAGGACGATTTTCGGATTATTCGCGAGGGCTCTTAGTACTGCCACCCGCTGTTTCTCACCGCCCGATAGATTGCCGATGATTTGATCGGCGAAAACGTCCATGTTGTAACTATGCAAAAGAGCTCGCCCACGACAATATGCTTTGGGAATGCCAACCCCATCGATTAAAAGAGGCAAAATGATGTTGAAAAGGACGCTTTGCTTATCAAAGAGATTATATTGCTGGAAAATATAGCCAATACAACGGTTGCGAAAAGCGCTGATTCTTTTCTCGCTCATCAAGCTAATTGCATCTCCCTCAAAGAATATGTCGCCAGAAGATGGCTTGATGATGCCCGCGATCAAGTTTAAAAGCGTTGATTTGCCCGATCCCGACTTCCCGCTTATAAGGACAAAGCCACTCGAGGCAAAAGAGATGGTGAGATTGTTTAAAACAGTGAAGGTTTTTGCTCCCATCTGATAGTTTTTCGTCAAGTTCTTAACTAATAAAAAAGGTGAATTATCCATCCACCTATATATAAGAAGGAAACGCCGAGAAGATATCGCTACTTGTTAATCGCCAATTGACTAGTTTCGTGGTTCAAGACTTTTTTCAAGCGCTTATTAAAGTCATAGCGGCTCATCATGATGATGTTCCCACATCCGAGGCACATGATTTTGATATCCGCTCCCACGCGGACAATCTGAAATTTCTTCGTGCGGGTAACACACGGATGCTCTTTTTTCATTTCGACTATGTCGAATAGTTGGTATTCCAGCACTTGCATAATTAGTAGGGATAGTCTTCCATCAAAACTGCTGAAGGCATTTTAGGTAGACCCGGCATCGTCAAAATATCGCCGGTCAGCGCGACGATGAAACCGGCCCCAGCTGATAAATTTACTTCGCGAATCGTCATGGTGAAATTGTGCGGGGCGCCGATAACCTCTGGATTATCGCTTAGGGATAGTGGGGTTTTAGCCATGCATACCGGCAAATTGCGATACCCAAGTTCATTGATCTTGGCAATTTGCGCAAGCGCTTTGGGCGAGAAATTTACTTTTCCGGCACGGTAAATCTCCGTGCAAATAATCTCGATTTTTTGTTCGATAGGAAGGTCAAGAGGGTATAGAGGTTGATATTCGGAAGGCTCTCTTTCGAGCATGTCCACCACTTTATTCGCCAGGTCGATCGCTCCTTCTCCACCTTTTAGAAAGCCGTCGAGAAAACTGACGGCATATCCGTGTTTTTCACACCATTTTTGGAGCGCGGTTATTTCGTTTAGGTGGTCGCTTGCAAAGTGGTTGATGGCGACGACGACCGGAACCTTGAATTTTTTAATATTTTCTAGATGAACTCTAAGATTAGCGACGCCTTTGAGCAAGGCTTCCACATTTTCTTCGGCAATGTTTGCTAATAGTTGCCCGCCGTGCATTTTTAAAGCGCGCAAAGTCGCAACCATGACGACTCCGTCGGGTTTGATTCCGCTCACCCGGCAGGCGATATCGAAAAACTTCTCGGCTCCTAAATCTGAGCCGAAACCGGCTTCGGTGATCGAGATTGGCGCTAATTTGCGCGACAGTTTCAAGGCGATCAAAGAATTGCAGCCATGGGCGATATTTGCGAATGGCCCGCCGTGGATCAAGACCGGATTATTCTCGATTGTCTGGACAAGATTTGGCTTGAGAGCTTCACGCATCAATTTCATGATTGCGTGGGAGATTTTTAAGTCGAGAAGGCGGATGGGCCTATCGTTATCATCGTAGGCGACAATTATTTGCTGAATGCGCTTTTGAAAATCATCGACGTCATTCGCTAAGCAAAGAATAGCCATTAATTCGGAAGCGACTGTAATGACAAAACCATCTTTTCGCTCGACGCCGTTTTTCGCTCCGAGGCCAACGATTATCTCGCGAAGAGCCCGATCGTTCATATCCATCGCTCGCTTCCAAACAATACGCTGCGGATTGATTTTAAGATCATTCCCTTGAAAAATGTGATTATCGATGACCGCCGATATCAAATTAATGCTCGAAGTCAAGGCGTGCATATCGCCTGTAAAGTGCAAATTGATTTCCTCGTGTGGCTCGATTGTCGCTAAGCCACCGCCAGTTGCTCCTCCTTTGATTCCAAAGACCGGGCCAAGTGAAGGTTCGCGAAGTGAAAGCATAGCTTTTTTGCCAATTTTAGCCAGCCCTTCGGCGAGAGCGATCGAAGTTGTTGTTTTGCCTTCTCCGGCTTTTGTGGGAGTGATGGCGGTCACGAGAACCATCTTGCCATCAGGAACACCATTTAAAACATCGAAAATGCGCATGTCGATTTTCGCTTTGTATTTGCCATAGGGCTCGAGATATTCGCTGGAGATGCCAGCGTTTTTGGCGATTTCGTCAATTTGCATAAGGGGCATGCTTTCACCTCGCTCTTAATAATAAAAAATTTTACACTAACGCCTACTGTTTTAACAGGCTTTCTAAACAGAAGTATGACATCATAAGGCCAGCCGCGGAAGGGACATTCATTCCTGAGGCGAGCCGAGGACCTTTGATCAAAGGTTTTTCAAGCGAATAGACAACTGGAACATCACTCAAGCGTATGTTCTTTTTACGCAGTAAGTTTCTCATCTTTTTGGCCAACGGGTCAGTATCCGTGGCCTCGAGATTTGAAATCTTGACGAGGCTCGGGTTTAGGCGATTTGCCATCCCGAGAGAAGAGATGAAAGGGACTTTCCGCGCGATGCAAAAATGAATAAGATTGGTTTTGGCAAGCGGCGAGTCGATGGCGTCGATAACAAAATCGATATCGACTTTTGAAAGATTGTCGAGGAGTTTCTCATCAACGGTTTGCGAGTAGATCATAACCTTAATCGAAGGGCTGATGCTTAAGAGGCGCTTTCGCGCGACTTCGACTTTCAGCTCGCCGAGATCATGTTCCAAGAAGAGAATCTGCCGATTTAGATTTGTCGCTTCGACACGATCATAATCAACAATTAGGAAGTGGCCGATGCCCGAGCGGGCCAAACTCTCTAAGCAAGTTCCTCCGACACCGCCAAGACCACACACTAAAACAGTTTTGGCATTCAAATTCATGATTTTTTCTTCGCCGAGCAATGACTTCAAGCGTTCAAGACGTTTTTCCATGATGCGCGATTCTGATTATATCATCGACAGTTTTGACCCAATGCATATCAAATTGATGGCGAAAGAAGGTGATTTGCCTTTTCGCATAGTGCCGCGTGTTCGAAATGATATTGCTTAAAGCCTCTTCCTTACTCGTAATGCCTTGAAGGTGTTCGATGATTTCTTTGTAGCCGATAGCGTTAAAGGCCTGTTGATTATCGCCATATTTTTCGCTTAATTGCTTTACTTCTCTAATTAAGCCTTCGTTCATCATCCTGGTGACGCGAGAGACAATCCGCAAATACAAATCGCCACGATCGAATTCGATGCCGAAGAACATGCATTCATATAGCGGTCGTTCATTTCTGAGGATGGGAATATCCGATTTGCGGATTCCTTGGGCTAAAAAGATTTGAATCGCCCGCATGACGCGCCGGCGATTGTTCGGATGAATGTTATTAGCGGCCGCATGATCGATAGCTTTTAGAGATTCGTGGAGGGTTTTGTTATCCATGGCATCATAGATGGCCATGTCAATTTTGTCTTCTTCCTTAAAACGATAATCAAATAGTGCGGCTTTGATGTAGAGCCCGCTGCCCCCGAGCATAATAATCGGTATATTTCTATCTAAGAGGTCTTCGATAATGAGCCGCGCATCTTTTTGATAGCGGGCAATCGAATAATTATCGTCGAGTTCGATAAAATCGAAAAGATGGTGTTTTACACCTTGAAAGTCTTCTTCTTTGGGTTTGTTTGTGCCGATGATTAACCCCTTGTAGACATGAAAAGCATCGGCGTTGATTATCTCGCCTCCGAGGCGCTTTGCTAATTCGATAGCAAATGCATCTTTGCCTGTGCAAGTTGGACCGGTTATTACATATATCATACTCAAGTATTATAACATCTAAATATTAAATTTAGATACTTACAACAATTCGGCGATGTTTTTCAACAAATCGCGCAATTCGCTTTTTAAACTCTCGTAATTAGCGATCAACGGGTGATTGTTAAACTCACTGAGCAATGTTTCATAGAAAGTTTTTTTCGCTTCGTGCTGTTTAGGATCGACAAAGCTGAGCGATAAAGCAACTTGGGCATCGCTGAGCTGTTTTCGCAGAGCCTTAATTTCTGGGCTTTGCTCGATTAAATTGCGCAGCCGAAAATATTCGACGACGATTGTCTGACGATGTATCTCATCGACTAAATCCTGCACTTTTTCCTCAAGCATCGATTACTTCCCCAAAAAGCGAATAGACGTGCGAATCCAAAACGCGGACATTCACGATTTTCCCAATCATCTCCGCCGTCCCTTGAAAGTGCAGCAATTTTGATGATGCAGTATAGCCGGAAAGAACCTTTTTGTCTTTTTTGCTCCAGCCATCGACGAGGACCGCATATGTTTTTCCAATCATATTCGATGAGGCTTCAGCAATCGTCGTTTCAAGCGCTTTCGTGAGTTCTTGGAAGCGGCGGGATTTAGTTTTCTTATCGATGTTGTCTACCAGTTTGGCGGCCGGTGTTCCTTCGCGAGGCGAATAGATAAAAGTAAAAGCGCTTTCGTATTTTACTTGTTTGACTAAATCGAGGGTATCGAGAAATTGCTCCTCGCTCTCATTTGGGAAACCGACGATGATGTCGGTGCTAATCGCGACTTCTTGAAGCGTCTCGCGTATTTTCCTAACCAGCTCCAAATATTGTTGGCGGCTATAGCGGCGACCCATCGCTTTCAGTATTTCGTCGCTGCCACTTTGGACGGGCAGATGAATATATTTCATGATGTTGTCATGGCGTTTCATCGCCTCGATAATATCCTCGCTGAAATCAAAGGGATGCGATGTCAAAAAACGCAGGCGCGGAATGCCAAGAGCGGCGACTTCTTCGAGTAGATGGGCAAAGCTGAGTCCGGTTTGTAAATCTTTGCCATAGGAATTGACGTTTTGACCAAGAAGAGTTATTTCCTGATAACCATGTTCGACTAGTTCGCGGCATTCGCTGATGATTTCTTCAAAGGGTCGGCTTCGCTCTTGCCCACGCGTATAGGGCACAATGCAATAAGTGCAGAACTTGTCGCAGCCGTAAGATATGTTGACGTAAGCCTTATACTTAGAATTGCGGGTAGAAGGAAGTTTTTCGACGATTTCCAGCGGTCGCGATTTGACGTCGATAACCCGGCTTTGATCGCGTAGGTGAATATCGAGAAGTTCTAAGATCTTATCGACATTGTGCGTGCCCAAAACAATATCGACATGCGGATATTTTTCTAAGATTAAGTCGATGATGTGCTCTTGTTGGCTCATGCAACCAGATACGGCAATAATCATCTTCTTGTTGATTGTCTTAAGGCCTTTGAGCACTCCGAGCTCGCCGAACACTTTATCCTCAGCATTCTCTCTTACGGCGCACGTATTGAGGAGGACGAAATCGGCTTTGCTGGGAGCATCGGTTTTGCGAAAACCAGCTCTTTCGAGAATCCCCGCAAGAACTTCTTCATCGCGGATGTTGGCTTGACAGCCATAAGTGCGAATATAATAACTTTTATGACGAGCGAATTCCAAAACGTTTTCGGTGATGACAACATTGAAATTGCGGATCGGCATCAGCTTTTGGCGGAGCCGGGCCTCGTTTAATATCGGTTTTGAGACAATCTTCGTTTTAGCCATCGTTTCGCCCGCTTTCGATAAGGTAAATCGGGAAAATATCGCGCGCTTTTTTGCTGACATCATCAATTTCAATCACGATGGCGGAGAGCAACGACTGGTCGCCTTCGTCAAGTTGAAAGACATCTTTAGAACCAAATAGCGTGCGGTTGATCACTTCTTCTTTGCGAAAGCCGATAACTCCGTTATATGCCCCGCACATTCCAATATCGCTTATATAAGCGGTTTGATTAGGAAGAAGGCGATAATCGCGCGTTTGAACATGCGTATGCGTGCCGACAACAGCGCTTACCAAGCCATCAAAGGCATAGGCAAACGCCATCTTTTCCGCCGTCGCTTCGCCATGAAAATCCACGATGTGAATTTCATCTTCGACTTCGCTTAGCAAATCTTTTAAGGCTTGATAAGGATGGTTGACATTCTCGAGCATAAATGCGGTTCCGAGAATGTTTGTGACACGGATTTTAACGTTATTTACTTCAAAGACGCGACTTCCTGATCCCCCAATTAAATGCAAAATATTAAGAGGGCGAACTAAGCATGCCGCTTCATCGATAAAGCGCAAAATATCGCTTTTGCGAGCGTAGTGATTGCCTAAAGTAATGACATCGATACCAGCTTCGATTAATTCATCGTAATGCTTCTCGATCAAGCCTTTGCCATGGGTGGCGTTTTCACCGTTGGCAATCACAAAATCAATGCGATGTTTATCAACTAATTCCTGAAGGTGGCGTTTGACGACTTGCCGGCCGTTGCGGCCGACAATGTCGCCAAAGAAAAGAATTCTCATCAATTATGCTTTCTAACTTAAACTACTTAGCGGTTTCAACGGCGCGGTATTCACGGATGACAGAAACTTTGATTTGACCTGGATAAGTTAATTCGTTTTCGATTTTCTCACGGATATCGCGAGCGAGTTTATAAGCGGCGAGGTCGTCGATTTTTTCTGGAATAACCATCACGCGCACTTCGCGGCCTGATTGCATAGCATAAGATTGGTATACTCCTTCATAAGATTTGCATAGGCTTTCAAGCTTTTCAATGCGCTTGATGTAGTTGGCGACGGTTTCGCTTCGCGCTCCTGGGCGAGCAGCTGATAATGTATCAGCAGCAGCGACAAGATGCGAGATGACAAATTTGGCTTCGACATCTCCGTGATGCGATTCAATCGCGTTGATGACGACTTCTGGCTCGCCGTATTTCTTGGCGAGGCGCGCGCCGATTTCAACGTGCGAGCCATCGATTTCAAAGTCCATTGATTTTCCGATGTCATGAAGCAGGCCAGCGCGTTTAGCGAGGTTTTGATCAAGGCCTAATTCGACAGCCATGATCCCCGCTAAGTAAGCGACTTCCATCGCGTGGTCGTAAGCGTTTTGGCCATAGCTGGTCCGGTATTTTAACCGCCCGACATAAGTTAGTAGTTCCTTGTTGATGCGCGGCAAGCCGAGTTTAAAGGCGGCTTCTTCGCCGGCTTTGCGAATCGACTCGTCGACTTCCACTTTGACTTTTTCGACAACTTCTTCGATGCGTCCAGGTTGTATTCGACCATCTTTGATTAGTTTCTCAAGCGTAAGTTTGGCGATTTCGCGGCGGATTGGGTCAAAGCATGAAACAGTGATGACTTCTGGCGTATCGTCGATAATCAAATCGACGCCTAAAAGCTGTTCGAGGGAGCGGATGTTACGGCCTTCGCGGCCGATGATGCGCCCTTTCATCTCATCGCTTGGGAGGGCGACGGCGGAGACGGTTCTCTCCGTCGTGACTTCCTGGGCGTATTTGTTGATAGCAAGGCCGATCAAATCGCGGGCCTTTTCTTGGGCGGTGTCTTTGGCTTCATCTTCTTTATTTTTGATAAAGGCGGAGATCTCCTTTGACAGTTTGCTTTCCACTCTTTGGAAAATCTCTTCGCGGGCTTCATTAACCGATAGTTGGGCAACTTTTTCGAGTTCTTGAATGATCGAGTCGATTTTCTCTTGGAGAATTTGCTCCTTGTGATCAATTTCCTTCAAGCGGCGGTTCAACGTTTCCGTCTTCTCTTCGATAACGTTTTCTTTAGTGATGAGAATCGCGTCGCGGCGATCGATGTTGGCTTCGCGTTGCGACAGCTTGTTGTCCAACACAAGATACTCGGCTTTTTTCTCTTTGATTTCTTTTTCGGTTTCAAGCTTCATCTCGTAAGCGACTTGCTTGGCATCGATTTGGGCGGATTTGACGATGTGTTCAGACTTGATTTCGGCATCGCGGATAATCTTGTCAGCTTTTTTGCTGGCGCTTTTCGCTCTTAAAGCTGGAATGACAAAAACGAGTAAAATCCCGATTCCGAGTCCGGCCAAAGCAGCGGCGATTATCAGGATGGTGGCTAGAATTGGATCCATAATAAGTACCTCCTTGGTAGTTTGTAATATGGTTATGGGATGATTTTTTTCCTATGGAAAGATAGTGAAAATATTCATCAAAAAGGTCTATTATTACCTAAAACGAGGCTTTAAATTGCCGATTCGTTTATTTTTATAACGGATGATGATCCGATTAAGAAGACTACAAAGAATCTATGGTAATAAGTATCTTTCGATACATCGTTATTTTAGCAAATTGAAATAATAAAGAAAACAAAGATTGTTCATCAGGAGGATAAACTTTTGAAAAACGCTATAAATCACGACCTCAAAAGAAAAAATCCGCATCATCTAGGATGGGATTTTTAATGTGAAGTGAATATATAAGGCCTATTCGACGACGCTTGTTTTCAGCCGCTTAGCAAGTTCGTCGAGAACATTTTGGTTCTTGTGGAGAAACTCTTTCGCCGTCTCGCGTCCCTGACCGATTCTCTCGCCGTTATATTCATACCAAGAACCAGACTTTTTGATTAAGCCGATTTCAATCGACATATCGAGAACTTCTCCTTCTTTGGAGATGCCCCGACCATAGATAATATCGACTTTGCAGGATTTAAAAGGCGGAGCGACCTTATTTTTGACGACTTTGATATTGACGGTGTTGCCGACGATATCGTTGCCGTCTTTAATGGCTTCCGATCGGCGGATATCAACGCGAACGGAGGCGTAGAATTTCAAAGCCCGGCCCCCGCTTGTCGTCTCGGGATTGCCATAGACAATGCCAACTTTTTCGCGGAGTTGGTTGATGAAAATGATCGTGCAGGAAGATTTGTTCAGAACACCTGCGAGCTTGCGCATGGCCTTGGACATCAAGCGCGCTTGCAGACCAACTTGGTTATCCGCCATCAAACCATCGAGTTCAGCTTGCGGCACTAAAGCGGCGACGCTGTCGACGACGATAATATCAATCGCTCCGCTCGAGGCAAGCATTTCAACGATTTCCAACGCTTGCTCACCACTGTCCGGCTGCGACAAGATCAAATCGTCGATATTGACGCCTAAATTGCGAGCGTAAATTGGATCGATTGAATGCTCTGCATCGACAAAAGCGGCGCGGCCACCTTGTTTTTGTGCTTCGGCAATCGCGTGGAGGGCGAGGGTTGTTTTTCCGCTGCTCTCCGGTCCGAAAATCTCGATGATGCGACCTTTAGGATAACCGCCGACGCCAAGGGCGACATCTAAAAGAATCGATCCCGACGGTATAGCATCCACCTCCACGTGGGGGCGCTCGCCAAGGCGCATTACCGCGCCTTTACCATACGTTTTCTCGATTGCCTTTAAGGCGTCATCAAGAGCTGCCATTTTTTCTTTTGATACATCTTTTGCCATTTTGTTTCCTCACCAATATTTATAGGTTTTATTTCAATGAATGCTTCGAAATTTATTTAAGAATGTTCTCAAGGGCGCTGATCACGGCCTCGAGAGTCGCTTTTTTAATCTGTTCGCGGGTTCCGGTTAAATTAAGGGGGATGCCCCAGATATATTCGCCGCTCGCAATAGCGATGTAGACTGTTCCGACTTCTTTATCGCCGTGGTCGACGCTTGGGCCGGCGTTGCCGGTGATGGAGACGCAATAATCGGTAGCGAGGCGAATGCGGCCATTATATGCCATTTCGCTAGCTGTTTCCCAAGATATCAATCCGTAATTTTGGATTGTTTGCGATTTGACGTCGGCAAGGGCCATTTTTGACTCAGCTGAATAGGCGACAATCGCTCCTTTAAACACTTCGCTCGCTCCTGGCACTTCGGTAAACAAAGCTGAAAGCATGCCTCCGGTCATCGATTCGACCGCGCTGATCGTGCGATGATTTTCTTTTAGAAGGTCAATTACTTTTTGCGCTTTCATCTTTTTTATCCTCCCGCAACACCTGGCGATTTTCCACGACGTAAATAATGCCAGATAGAAGTGAGACGGCTGTTGCCAAGTAGACGAGAATTTCCGCGATTTTCAAACCGTTGGGAAAAGCGCTGTCAAGGTAGCAAAACGGCCAGTCGTTCAACAAGATTGCGACGATGGCAATCATCTGCAAAACCGTTTTCGCCTTGCCAAAAATATTGGCCGCGATGACTTGCTTTTTCGTGACCGCGATGAGGCGAAGGGCATCGACGATTAAATCGCGAGCGATCAAGATGATGGCGCACCACAATGAAAAAGTTAGATTTTGTGGGGCGTAACCAGGGGCGACGATCAAAAAGATGAGCAAACCATCGATCAGCAGTTTATCAGCGATCGGATCAAGAAATTTGCCAAGATCGGTAATTTGATTGTTGCGACGAGCTAGATAGCCATCCAACCAATCGGTCGCGGAGGCGAAGATAAAAACGATGGCCGTCAATAAAAAGACAAGATTGATGCCGGTGTTGCCGACATTGGGAACGTTGATATTTAAAAGAGACAAAACAAAAAGGGCGATTAACATCGCGACGACGATGACGATTCGCGAAATAGTTATTTTTGTTGGTAAATTCATGATTCTCCTAAGTGAGTACCGACCCTGTAAGCCATGTTCTGTCAAGGATAACAATTTATCTATGCATCTCTGCATGCGTGCCTCAATTTGATTCTCTTGGCACACTTCCCCTACCAAATTTGGGTTTCTCGCTTGTGGGGTTTACCGCGTTCCAACTTAGCATTTCTACTAAGCTACGTCACTGTGGCACTTTCAGGGATACGACCTTGGCCGAAGCTTTAGGTTTTTTCCCGCCGTTATGCGCTCCCGCATACCTAGCGTTATTTTTTTCGCTAGCGCAATCACTACTGACATCTCAGCCAGTGCGAGCATGGACTTTCCTCTGGTCGAAACCAGCAGTTATCGAGGTCGGTGCTACTATAGTTTAGTCGGATCGACGCCCAAGCGATACAATTCTGTCTCTAAAACATTAATTCGCTTAATGTATTCGAGATTTTGCATCGTGACTTTGGGATCGTCCTTGATGTTTCCGAGCCGTTTTTTGTACTTAGCGTTTTCAACTTCGAGTTCGACGAGCTTGTCTTTGTTAGTCTTGACAAGCGTCTCGAGTTCGGCGACGTATAGCTTGTACTCCGCCAAGGCTTTTTCGAAAAGGCGGTAATCATCGGCGACGGAATCGAGGAATTTATCGACTTCGAGGGGATCATAGCCTTTAACATTGCGGGTAAACAACTTATTGATAATCGCTTTTGCCGACAAGTTAATCTTTGATTCCATTCACAAGTTCCTCTTTGTTTAATTATATTAAAAGCGCGGAAGTATTACAATTGAATTAAGCAGTTAATTAAGCCTTTTTCCCCTATGCTATTTCGCCTTCCAGTGTTATACTATTTGCGAATTATATGAAAGAGTTAACAAAAGTTATCCGCGGCCGCCGCCACCTCGTCTTCCTTGATTTGGAAGGAACTCAATTTTCTCATGAGATGATTGCGATCGGAGCGGTTCGCGCCGTTCTTTCCAAAGACGGCGTAATTCGTAAAATATACCCCGGTTTTAAACGTATCGTCATCGCAAAAAATCATGTCGGAAAAGTAGTCGTTCAACTCACTGGCATCACCGATTCAATAATCAAAAGCGAAGGCGTGTCGTATCGCAAAGCGATGGAAGAGCTTAAAAAATACGTCGGGCGCTCTTTTTCGAAATCGCTCTTTGTCACTTTTGGCAATCATGATTTGCGCATCATCAGCCAATCCGTCAGCTACAATCTCGATGCCAATAAAGAGGATGCAAAATTCATCAAAAACAACTCTCTTGATTTATCGGCGTTCATCACTCAGTACATCAAAGACGAAAAAGGAAACAGCCTATCTTTGGAGAACTGCCTTAAAGTATTTGGTCTCGACTTCAACGGCACGAAGCACGATCCCGTCGATGATGCCCTCAATCTCGCCCGTCTTTACGAAGCTCTTTATAAAAATCCGAAACTTCTCGCCGAGGAATACAAAAAAGTTCTTATAAAAAACAGAAATCTCCCACAGCCTATCCCCAAGCTTATAAATCAATTAGCGAAAGGCGATGTTGTGACACCAGAAGATTTTGAGAATCTGATTCACGACTTTGTTAGTTAAAATGATCAAATATCCGACCGGTCAAAGTCCGAAAACAAATAAAGGGGCTAAGGTTCCGCGTTCTCTTTCCAGCGCCAATCGCGGCATGAACCTTGAAGAAGATATTAATATTTCGAACCAATACTACATCGATAAAGGCATAGCTCTTATCAATAAAAGGCCAACACCAATCAATGTCGTCAAGGTCGATTACTCGCGGGGAGCCAAAATTCAAAATGCCTATTTCGAAAAGCAATCGACAACCGATTACAACGGCGTTTATCGTGGAAAATACTTAGATTTTGAGGCAAAGAGCACGAAATTGCGGACTTCTTTTCCATTTTCAAATATCACGTCGCATCAAATAGTTCATCTCAAAAGAGTGATTAAGCATGGTGGCATCGCCTTCTTCATCATTCGCTTTGAAGCTTTTGAAGAGACATATTTGCTCGATGCTTCCTTCATTATCGCGGCATTTGAAAAGGGCGGACGGAAATCGATTACTTACGATAGCGTCAAAACTGATGGGCGCCTTATAAACAAAGGTTTTATTCCCCGTCTTTTTTATCTAGATATCGTTGATTTGCTGTATTTTTAGATTTTATTCAAACTTTTGAAATATGAACAAATGCTCTTCATCTCGCATATATGACAGCGTGGCTTTCGCGCCAAACACACTTCTCTGCCAAAAGATATAATTTGATGATTCGTTTTTATATAGTCACGCGCATCGAGCAAGCGGCGAATTTTGCTTTCGATCTGATCGGGATTATCGCCTGCTCTGACGAGCCCAAGCCTTTTCGAAATCCTTTCCACATGCGTATCGACGGCAATAGAGGGAATATGGAACAATTCGGCCTGGATGACATTTTTCGTTTTGTTGCCGACCCCGGGCAAACGTAAAAGTTCGGATGATAAAGAAGGGACGATTCCATTAAAATCATCGATTAGAAGAGACGCGATTTTTTGGAGGCTAAGCGCCTTGTGGCGATGCAATCCGAGAGCCCGAATATCTCTTTCCAAATCTTGAATCGGGGCTTCCGCTATTTTTTGAAGGGAGTCAAAATGCTTAAAAAGAATTGGCGTGACGCGATTGACCGCTTTATCGGTCGTCTGCGCGCTCAAAACCACCGCCATGGCTAATTCATAATCCTTATCGTAGATTAATTCGCATTTTGCATCAGGGAATTTTTGGTCGAGATAGGTCTTGAAAATTTTGATTTTATCGCTATTTTTCATCGTTATCGATCCAGTTTGTCTTGGCGATTTCGATTGTTTTTTCGATATCTTTGCTCCAGCTTTCGCTGACAGCGCTATAACCTTCTTTTTCCATATCGTCACGCGTTTGCCACTGCAGAAGAATTTTATCGATTGAGCGCAGCGAACGCTTATTTTTGCTAAGAGCCTCTTTAAGGGCGTTGATGATCATCTCATCGCTATAGCCAAAATTGACCCATTCATTAATCGTGGAAAATTCCAAGGGTGACAAAGTCCGATTCAATTCTTTTTCAAAGACTTCATAGATATTTTTCAAGGAAGCAGAACGCGAAAGAGAGGAATTGTTCTCTTGTTCCTTAGCTAATGCAAGTTGAAATTCCTTATACAGTTTTTTGCGAAGAGGCTTGAGCGATGTTTTGATATTTTTGCTGGTCGTTTCATATTCAAGCAGACCGCGATTGATTAAACGTACGAGCATCTTATCAAGTGTTTCCGTCGATAAATTCATCTTGATGCTCAACAAGTCCGCGGTGATAAACTTGTTTTTTTGTTCGAGGAGATGATCGATAACCAAAATAACTGCGAGCTCTTCTTCGCTTATCCCGATTTTCTTATAATGCTCGATCAGCAAGTAGCGGAAGTCGAGGGCTTCCATCGAAATCGTATCCATAACCACCTCTTGAAAAATATCTTAACACGCTTTGCGTGTCGAATATATTACTTTTGTTTAATAATTTCCTCGCGGATTTTGTCGGCATTGATTTTTGAAAGCAGATGGCGGTTTCTTTCCATCGCTTGAAAGGTTTTCTCTTCAATTCGGAAGTTGAGTTTCTTCGCGAATCGCTCGGCCCTTAAAATGCGAAGAGGATCTTCTTTAAGGCGCTTGTCCGGATCGCCGATCAAGCGGATAACTCCTTCCTGCAAATCTTTAAGACCTCCCGCGAAATCATAAACTTTAAAATTTTGATCGATATATAAGGCGTTGATCGTAAAATCGCGGCGAACATGGTCTTTGCGAATATCGCGGATGTAATTGATGCTCTCTGGATGACGAAAATCCGTATATTCCCCTTCTTCACGGAAAGTTACGATATCGATTTTTTGATTCTTATAGATGAGGCAAATCGTGCCAAAGCGGGCGAAAGTATCGTCGATGTCCACTAAAAAAGTGGCCATTTGCTCAGGAGTGGCATCAGTGACAAAATCGTAGTCCAAAACTTCGCGGTTCAATAGATAATCGCGGGATGTTCCCCCAATCATATATAGAGCAAAACCGTGTTTGGCGAATAGTAAGCACAAATCCAAAAAAATGCTTTTATCCATAGATAAATTGTATACACAATCAAACAATAAAAAAAGGTCGGCTTTCGCCAACCCTTGATTTGGTAAATCTTTTTTAGTTAACTTTTTCTTTCAAAGATTTTGAAGGCTTGAACGAGACGGTGTGGCTAGCTGGAATCTTAATTTTCTTGCCCGATGTTGGGTTGGTGCCAATGCGCGCAGCGCGTTTCTTGTTCTCAAAAACTCCGAAACCTGAAAGTTTGACGAGTTCTTTTTTAACGAGAGCTTTTTCAACGAGTTCGAGAAGGGCCTCGACAGCGGCCTCGGCTTGACGTTTGGATAGTTCGGATTTTTCGGCGACGGCTAAAATCAAATCGGCTTTGTTCATAAAATTCTCCTTTGTATTCTTAACTAAAATTAGCACACAGCAAATCTTTTTTCAACATTAATACCATCTAATCTTCACTTTTAAGCGGTCTCTTCATCAAAGTGGCAATGGTCATCGAAGGCTTCGCACCTTCGAAAAGAACCTGATAAAGAGCCTCGATAATCGGAAGGGACAAATTACTTTTGTGCATTTTCTGGTAGATTGTTTTCGTCGTTCGGATTCCTTCGACCGTCTTGGTGTTTTCTTTTAAGAAAACGGCGCTGGAATCTGCTTGTCCGATGGCGAAACCCGCTTGATAATTCCGCGAGTGTTTTGATCCGCAAGTCACGACCAAATCACCCACGCCGGTCAAACCCAAATAAGTGGCTGGCCGGGCCTTAAAACGCCGACCAAAGCGTACCATTTCATTTAAGCCGCGCGTCATCAAAGCCGCTTTTGCGTTATCGCCAAGGCCTAAACCATCGATAATTCCTGCCGCGATAGCTATGCTATTTTTCATCGCTGCGCTCAACTCGGCGCCGATAACATCCTTAAGAAGATAAACCCGAAAGTAGTCATTCGCGAACAGTTCTTGAACAAAGCGGGCGGCCCAGAGATTGTTCGATACCGAAGTAATAAGCGTAAGGTGGCGAAGGATGACTTCTTCGGCATGAGACGGTCCGAGAAGTGAGACGATCGCAAGTATTTTTCCCTTGCCGAGATGATGGCCGATCAACTCCGATATCCGCATTCCTGAATCGGGGTCGAAACCTTTCGCGGTGTTGACAATTATCTTCTTTTTATTTATATGGGGGGCTAATTTGATGAGAACATCGCCGACGGCGGATGTCGGAACGCAAAGCATAATCATATCCGCGTCCTGGCACATCGCGGCAATGTCGCCCGTCGCCATAATTTGCGGCGAGAGAAAAAGCTTATCGCCAAAGTAAAATTTATTTTGATGATTGCTGTTAATGTCGTCAATTTGATTTTGATCGCGACCGTACAACACGACTTGATGATGATTATCGACGAGAACTTGCGCCAGTGCTGTCGCCCATGTTCCCGTGCCGGCAATTCCAATCCGCATTTTCCTATTTTCTTTCGCGCAAGATGATTTTAATCGGGGTTCCATCAAAGGGAAAAGTCTCGCGCAGGCGGTTTTCGATATATCTGAGGTAAGAAAAATGGGCGTATTTTGGGCGGTTGACGAAAAGGACAAACGTCGGTGGTCGGACATCGACTTGGTTGGCAAAGTAGATCTTCAGTCTTCCGCCTTCGAAAAGAGGGGCGGGATTCATGACCTCTGCATCCTGTATGACCTCATTTAAGGTGCTCGTTTGAATGCGCCGACCGTAAGCTTCATAAGTATTATTGAGAACCTCGAAAACGGTCTCGATGCGATTGTGGTCTTTCGCGGAGACAAAAACTACGGGAGCGTAATCTAAAAACTTAAACTCTTTGCGAACTTTTTTTGTGAAATCCTGCATCGCGGTTTGGCTTCGTGGAATCAAATCCCATTTATTGACGACGATGACAACCGCTTTGTTAAGATCCATCGCGTATCCGACGACGTGTTTATCTTGCTCGGTTATGCCTTGCTCGGCATCGATGACGAGCAGGACGATCTCTGAGCGTTCGATGGCTGATAAGGCACGTAAAGCGGCATACTTATCCACCGCTTCATAAATCCGGCCGCGCTTTTTAAGTCCGGCTGTATCGATGACGACATATTGCTTGTCATCGCGGATAAAAACGGTGTCAATCGCGTCACGAGTCGTTCCCTCAATATCGGAAACAATAACGCGGTTTTGCTTTAAAAGAGCATTGACAAGAGAGGATTTTCCGACGTTGGGGCGACCGATGATCGAAAAGACAATTTCGCTCTCGCCATATTTGGTTTCCTCTTCGTTTGGCAGCAATTTGATGATTCGATCAAGAAGGTCTCCGATTCCGATACCATGTGCCCCACTGATGGCGACGGGATCGCCGAGCCCAAGAGAATTAAACTCATAAATATCAGCGATTTTCGTTATATCGTCAATCTTGTTGACGGCAAGAATTATCGGCTTATTGGACTTATAGAGGATCTTTGCCACTTCGCGGTCATCGTTAGAAACGCCGACTTGGCCATCGACAACATAGACGATGACATCGGCTTCCTCAATCGCAATTTGGGCTTGGGCGCGTATTTGCTCCTGAAAGGGGCGATTGGCGACTTCAATTCCGCCTGTGTCGATAATGCGAAATTTCCTCGTCAGCCAGGAAGCGGTCGCGTACAGCCGATCGCGAGTCATGCCTGGTTGGTCATTGATAATCGCCTTTCTCGTACCAAGAATACGGTTAAAAACGGTCGATTTTCCGACGTTGGGGCTGCCGATTATGGCGACGACGCCTAATGGCATATTATACCTCCCCGATTTTGCGTTTGATGATATTTAAAACAGCTTCCACCGCTTCTTCGATACTTAGAAAAGATGTATCGAGCAAAACGGAATCGGAAGCTGGTTTCAAAGGGGCAAAATCACGGTGTGAATCAATATAGTCGCGGCGGCGCACGTCTTCTTCCACCTCGGCGAGGGTGCATTTAATGCCTTTCGATATGTTTTCTTCATAGCGGCGGACCGCTCTGGTGGGAACATCGGCGATTTGGAAGATTTTCACATCGGCATCCGGCAAGACATAGGTGCCAATATCGCGTCCGTCCATGACGACGGAATGTTTCTTGGCCATCTTGCGCTGCAACTCGACAAGAGCTAAGCGAATATCTTTATAAGAAGCAATATAGCTGACATTGGCAGAAATGTGTGGCTCGCGGATGACTTTGGTGACGTCTTCATCACAGCAGATGACGCGCCCATCACTTAAAAGTTCGATTTCAATATTTGGAATTAGTGAACAACTTGCTTTCTCATCCTTTGGATCTAAATTGTTTTTCATCACACAGTAGGTAAAAGCCCGATACATCGCGCCGGTATCAATATATGTGAAACCCAATTCTTGGGCGACTCTTTTGGCGACGGTTGATTTCCCGGCAGCGGCTGGTCCATCAATGGCAATTGTAACTCTTTTCATACTGATTCCCCTTTGCTAAAAGGCATAGACACCTAAGACAACGACCCCGATGAGCAGAACGACGAGAATTGATAATAGAACGATGACCTGCACCATCTCTTTTCGCTTTTGCCTATCGATTGGCGAAGGCTTTTCTTTCTCAGCGCTCTCGCTATAAATGCCGAGAGGATTGAGAATCTCATTAATCGGAAAACCTTGCGTTGAATTGATTCCCGAAGATGCGTCATCTCCGTCTTTTGGCTTTAATGTCTTAAGATAGATTTCTTTTGTTTCGGCAGAAGAAAGTTCCTCTTCGATGGGCATGTGAGCAATTTCTTCGCGCAGTTTCTGATATTTTTCAACGCGGGTCGTCTTCTTCAACTTATGTTCCTACTTACTGATATATTCTAATATAAATTAGAAATCATTTATAGTATTTCTTTAAAAACCTTGCATTAAAAAAGCCTGGATATTATAATTCCGTTGTTGGAGGGACATTAAGAAAAATGGCTAAAAAAGTTAGAATCGACCGCGATGCTTGCATCGGATGTGGTCTATGCGTATCGGTAATGCCAGAAGTGTTCGAATTCGACGATGAGGGTAAAGCGCACGTCCACACTCAACCTGCCGAAGGCGTTGAAGTCGAAGTAGCAAACGATTGCCCTGTCGGCGCGATTATCGTCGAAGACTAAACTCTTCGCAAAAATAGTAAAAAATAGCTGCTAGGCTAGCAGCTTTTTTTCTTCAAATTGAGCAATAAAACGGTGGATACTCTTGTAGACTAAGAAGGTTAAAATGATGACCATAATATTCTTAATAATATTAAATGGAACGATGGCAAGAAAGCCGAGCGACCAGCCGATATCGGTGACCGCCGGATTGGCTGCCTGAGCCATACCCAAAATGGCTTGCTCGGGAAAGCCCATCACGAACATGTAGAAAGGAATCATGATATACACGTTGAAAACAAGGCTGGTCGCGATTTGAATCACGAAGCCGAGGCCAAAACCGGCTAAGACGCCCTTGATGTCGCGTCGTTTCTGGTAGATCAACGCGGCTGGAACGATGAAAGCCGTACTATAAATTAAGTCGGCCCATTCTCCAACTGTTAAAGTCGAAGTCAAGGGCAATTTGATGATGGTCTTGACCACGAGCACGCAGATTGCGCTCAACGGGCCATAAGCAAATCCAGCGATAAAGACTGGAATTTCATCGAAGTGGAATTCGAGAAAGGATGGAAAAAACGGCACGGGAAATTTCAAAAAAGGGACGATGTATAAAATGGCGGATAAAGCTCCGAAAATGGCGACGCGGCTCATAAAGCGGACGAGGTTGATCTTCTGAAATTTAAAAGGTTTCCCTTCCCGAATGACCAAAAAGGTTATAAATGACCAAACAAGTAGTAAGCCAACAAGTGCTGCTCCCATATAAAAAGGTCCTCATCTCAGGACCAAAAGAGAGATGCTTCTCTCCTCCAGACTGTACTGTCGCCTCTAGAATTTAACTAGATCAGCCCGAAGGCTCGCGGGGTCTACCGCCGGTTGGGAATCACACCCTGTCCTGAAGCATTTTTAATTATACTACAAAAATTAAGGATTGCTAAAAAAATAGAAAAGGAGCTATTTGCTGGCGATTGACGCGCTGATAGCGCTGATGATATCGGAGGCGACAACACTATGCTCGCCACATTTTTTGACGGCGATTTGGCCGGCGATCGAGTGGAGGTAAACGCCATACTTCGCAGCCTCGAGAAGAGAATACTTTTGGCCTAAGAGACTTGCGATAATACCGGCCAAAACATCACCTGATCCAGCTTTCGCCATCCCGGGATGACCAAAATCGGAAGCCATGTTCGCTTCATTTGAAGCGATGATTGTCACGGCATCCTTTAAAACGACAACGGCTCCTAAATCAGTCAGAGTCTTTAATTCCATCTGCGGTTCTTCGACGTCGAGAAGGCGGCGAGCCTCTCCGATATGCGGCGTCAAAATAACGTGGTTAAGCCTTTGGTCAAAGCCAATTCGCTTAAGAATTGTCAACCCTGTCGCATCGATGACAAGAGGGATATTGGTGTTGAGGAGCAACCGCAGAATACGCTCATTCATGAGGTTATCTTCAAGGCCGGGGCCAAATAGCACGGCATCCTTATTTTTGATGACTTTTTCCACTTCCTCGACATCGATGAAGCGCTTGATCATCACTTCGGGATTGAGGTTTACGAAAAAGGCGTAATCGTCTTCTTCTAAGGCGATCGAGACAAGTCCTGAACCAGTTCGATAAGCCGCCAGCGCGCTAAGTGCCGGCGCGCCGAAAAATCCGATGCTGCCACCAAAAACCACGATGTTGCCGTAATCGTATTTGTTCGTCTCTTTTCTTCGTTTAGCAAGCGGAACGACGTCTTCAAAGGTCATTTTTTGCATTTGGTTACCTCGCAAAATTACTTTTTATTCGCTAGATTTTTTTTAAGAATCATCTCTTTTGATTTCATTACGCGAATCGTGCTCGCCATCTCGAGATCTGCCAACTTGGTCCTGATATCTTTAATCATACTCGTTAATTCGGGAATCATGATGTGTTCGATAGCGTTGACGCGCCGCCTTGTCTTTTCGATTTCGCGTGCGTATGACTCGGTCATTTTTTCATACTGGGCAAGTTTAATCAAGCGCGGAAGAAAGTGCGCTCCCAAAAGAAGGGCGCCATCAAATTCCTGCGGAACGCTATTAAGTGAGTAAGGAAGATGAATATCGTCATCGACTCTAATATCTAGAGACGGCGAGTCGATGCTCATCGAAGAAAGTTTTGAGGCCTTCATCTCCCACTTCAAAGCCGGCAAAGCCGTGATTTCGTAGAGTTCCGCTTTGCGGATCTTGGCTCGCCCTTTTTTAAAAAGGCTGGTCGCTTGCGAAATCATTTTTTCAACATCGGTGCGCAAATCCTTCGTCTTATAGACGATTTCCATGAATTGGCGGATCATTTCGTCTTGTTTGTCTTTCAACAAGCGATGACCGCGTTTTGTCACGACCAGCTGATTTTTCAGCTTGGTCAGTTCCATCCTCGTTGGGTTAACTTGCCCGATTGGCATTCCTATTCCTCTTTACCATAATATGCTTCGATGTATTCGTCGCGGATACGCTTCAATTCGGATGTCGGGAAGATGCGGAGCAATTCCCAGCCGAGGTCGAGAGTCTCTTTTATACTCCGATTGCTATTAAAACCTTGGGCGATGTATTTTTCTTCGAATTCATCGGCGAATCGCGCGTACAAAATATCGATTTCCGAAAGGGCGCTGTCGCCTAAAATCGTCGACAGTTCTTTGGCTTCTTTACCACGAGCGTACGAGGCGAACAACTGGTTCATCGTGTCCGCGTGGTCTTCGCGCGTTTTGCCTTTGCCAATTCCTTTATCTTTAAGGCGCGAGAGGGAAGGCAAAACATCGATGGGGGGTTGAATTCCTTTCATGAATAACGGCCTTGATAAAATAATCTGACCTTCGGTAATGTAACCAGTTAAGTCTGGGATAGGATGGGTCTTATCATCTTCTGGCATCGTCAAAATCGGCAGTTGGGTAATCGAACCTTGAATGCCTTTAATGCGACCAGCCCTCTCAAAAAGGGAAGCGAGATCGGTATACATATAGCCAGGATATCCGCGGCGGCCGGGAACTTCCTTACGCGCTGAAGAAATCTCGCGAAGGGCTTCGGCGTAATTGGTAATATCCGTAAGGATAACTAGTACGTGCATGTGCAATTGGTACGCTAAATATTCGGCAGCCGTGATTGCCATGCGCGGTGTGGCGATGCGCTCAATCGCGGGATCGTTAGCCAAGTTGACGAACATGACCGTCCTCTCGATTGCCCCTGATTTGCGGAAGTCTTCAATAAAGAAATCAGCTTCTTCGAAAGTGATGCCAATCGCGCCAAAGACGACCGCGAATTTCTCCGCTTTGCCAAGGACGCGAGCCTGCCGTGCGATTTGGGCTGCTAAACGAGCATGTGGAAGGCCGGATCCAGAAAAGATTGGTAGTTTTTGACCACGCACAAGAGTATTTAGGCCATCGATAGCCGAGATGCCGGTTTGGATAAATTCGGATGGATAGTCGCGGGCGACTGGATTGAGAGCCGAACCGTTAATGTCTAGTCTCGTATCGGCGATAATCTCACCCTTGTTATCAACCGGGCGGCCGAGACCATCGAAAACGCGGCCGAGGATATCGGGGGAAAGCCCCAATTCGATGCCATGACCAAGAAAGGTGGCTTTTGCATCATCGATTTTCATTCCCTGGCTCGATTCGAAAAGCTGGACGAGGGCTTTATCCTCGCTGATTTCCAACACTTTGCCGAGGCGCGTCTCGCCATTAGCTAATTTGATTTCAACTAGTTCGTCGTACTTAACATCGCTGACCTTTTCGACGAGCATTAATGGCCCGACGATTTCTTTGATCGTTTTGTATTGTTTGATGGCCATATTCTACTCCTCCGCCAATGTCGAAAACTCTTTTTCCATCGCTTGTTGAATGCTTAAGCATTCAGCGGCGACTTCGTTTTCGGGAACGTATTTTACTCTTCCGATGCGCTCGGTGATTATCATCCGCTCAAGGGCTAAGAATGACTTTTTGCTTTCCATGGCCTCATGAGCCAAATCGTACCAACTTAAAATCAAGTTCAGCATTAAGCGCTGCTTGTCAATCGATGTGTATGTATCGATTTCATGATAGGCGTTTTGATGCAGATAGTCTTCGCGGATCATCTGCGCGGTCAATAGTTTGACACGGTCATTTTTCGAAAGGGAGTCAAGTCCGACAAGCCGTACGATTTCCTGAAGCGATGCCTCTTCTTGAAGCAAAATCTGGACGCGGCGAATAATGTGGCTCCAATCTTTGTGAAGATGCTCGTCAATATCCTGATGGATGACATCCTCATAGAGACTATAACTCTTAAGCCAGTCGATAGCCGGAAAGTGACGACGATAAGCAAGCTTATCCGATAAGCCCCAGAATACTTTAACAATTCGCAAAGTGGCCTGTGAGACAGGTTCGGAAGTATCGCCTCCTGGCGGAGACACGGCGCCGATGGCGGTAATCGCCCCTTCGCGATGTTTATCGCCTAAACAAGCGACATAGCCGGCCCGCTCATAAAATTCTGCGAGGCGGCTTGATAGATAGGCAGGATAGCCTTCTTCGCCAGGCATTTCCTCCAGGCGCGACGACATTTCGCGAAGAGCTTCAGCCCAACGGGAGGTCGAGTCAGCCATAATCGCCACTTTATAACCCATGTCACGATAGTACTCGGCAATGGTAATTCCCGTGTAAATCGAGGCTTCGCGGGCTGCGACCGGCATGTTTGACGTATTAGCGATCAATACCGTTCTTTGCATGAGTGATTCACCGGTGAGGGGGTCTTTCAAAAGTGGGAATTCCATAAGGACATCCGTCATCTCGTTGCCGCGCTCCCCACAGCCGACATAGATGATGATATCAGCATCAGCCCATTTGGCCAGCTGCTGTTGGACGACGGTCTTTCCTGATCCAAAAGGACCGGGAATTGCGGCGATTCCGCCAATCGAGATGGGAAATAACGAATCGATAACCCGCTGTCCTGTCACCATTATTTTGCGAGGAGCGAGTTTGTTGATATACGGACGTTTTTTGCGAACCGGCCAATATTGGAGCATCGTCAGCTCGATCGTTTTGCCTTCTTTGGACACAATCTTGGCGATGACATCTTTTACTTTCGCCAACCCTGTGTGAAGCCACACGAGACGACCGGCGACATCAGGCGGAACCATTATCTTGTGAGTGATGATCGCCGTTTCGCGGACCGTGCCTAAAATCATGCCACCGCTGACGTTTGTCTCTAGTTTTGCCACCGGTACAAAATCCCATTGTTTCTCGCGGTTGAGGCGCGGTAAATCAATACCTAAAGGTATATGTTCGCCATGAGCTTCGTAAATAATATTTAAGGGTCTTTGAATTCCGTCAAAAATCGATCCGATAAGGCCGGGGCCAAGTTCAGCAGAAAGAGGTTCGTTTGTATAATAGACAGGTTCTCCGGGACCGATACCCGCCGTTTCTTCGTAAACCTGAATCGAGGCAAGACCACCGCGAAGTTCAATTACTTCGCCGATAAGTTTTTTATTCGAGACGCGAACAACGTCATAAACTTGGACGTTTTCCATTCCGGAAGCGACCACGAGCGGTCCAGCTACTTTTTGTATCGTGCCAATTCTCTCTTTTATTTCCATAATGTTTGGGCTCCCTTTCTAAAACAGTTTAATGCCAATAGCTTTTTCGACATCACCGCGCAGTTTTGCCAGCCCTTGCCCTGTCGCTTTATGGTCAATTGGAAGGGCGAGAATGATCGGAAAGGCTTTTTCGCTGGCGTGTTTTCGGTAATCGCTCATCATCACATCAAGTTCTTCGTCGACGATGATAATCTGCGCATCAGCCATGACTTCATCCATCGCCTTTTTCAAATCAACTTCGTCTTGAACGAGGTAAGTTTGGAACCCAAGGCTTTGAAAGAGCAAAACATTTTCACTCTTTGCAACGGCGAAAACTTTTTGATTCCCCATCTTTAAGCCTCCACCATCAGCGCGGATTCACGATCGAGATAAAGGCGCTTGAGATCGACGATTTCAATTTGCTTAGCGATGACAAAGGCGATGATCGACGCCGATGATGTGATATCGATTTGCATGGGTTTAAGTTCATCGAGCAATACTTTGAGCAAATTGCGCTCCAACGCTGATAGATCACCGTCTTCAAAATATTGCGCGAGAGGCTTAACAAACCGTGACAAATAGAGGTTTGAATATCGTTCCACGATGACCTTTGAATCGCTATCGAGGAGTATCGCAACGTCATTTGCATCAATCGAACCGTGATCGAGCAAACCATCGCGCAACTGCTGAGCATTTAGTTTCAAACGCTTGGCGCGCAAAAGCGATATTAGATTATTGATATCCGTCGAAAGGACAAAGTAGGTTAAGAGGGCTTCGTCTTTCCTTTGAATTAGTTCCTGATAAAGGAGTTCTTGAAATGTGCTCTGCAAATAATTAGCGAGTCCTTCAAAGGTTTTGAATGTCTGCTCGCTCATTTTTGTGAAGAGTTGATCATAAGGTGCGACAATCCCAAAATAGTTGTCTTTCAAAATAGCTTGATCGAGAACTTTTTCGCTGAGCAGACCAACACTTTCGAAAGGTCCTACCGGCGTTTTAAATAATTTCTTTTTATAAAAAGAACGAATGTTGGTCAAATCGTATTTTGAGAAAAAGAAGAGGAGGAGATTATCGTCGTTGAGGATAGTCGATAACTCTTCTTTCAATTTAATTACTTCCAAAGACAATATTTCATCGACGGAAGCAGTTTTATTGCCCACACCATACCCAAGCGATTGCAACTTTAAAACAAAGCCTTGTTCATCAGTAGCTTTCAAATCGCGAAACTGGTTTTTCGTTAGAAAAAGAGCAGATCGCGTCGATAATAGAGCGCTGGCAAAAGTGTAGTCGACCATCATTCCTCGCTTTCGTCGAATAATTGTGCGAAAAGTTCTTTTTCACGATCTTTGCGCATCTTAGATAAAAGTGGTTTGACACTAAAATTCAAATCGTAGGAATCACCGATCAAAAGAAAACCGTCATCTTCCCCGGATGGGATATTCTCAAGAGAAAGAGTAAAACCGCTCCCCAACTTTTTATTCAATAAGTCGAGAGTGATTTTGACACCTTCTTCATGGCTTGAAAGAGCGAGGCGATACTTATCGTAGTCGTGTTTTGCGACGCGCATCGTTTCGCTTCCATGAATCTTTTCCTCTTTTATTTGCTGGGCCACAAAAGCCAGCAATTCCGAACCATCGAGATTTTTGAAGTGCTCATAGACCGCGCCGAAAATATCATCGATTACTTTATTTTTGAGGGCTGAGGTTGATTGGCGCTTTTCAAGCGCGCTCAAAGCCTGCTTCTGAGCAATCGCATTCTGCATGAAATCTTCGGCTTTGGCGATGATTGCAGCAGCTTCCTTTTCGGCAGACGAAACAATCTTATGCTCTAGAGCAAAAGCTTCCTTTTCGGCCTCATTGCGAATCTTTTCGCTTTCGGCTTTCCCTTTGTTGGCGATTTTCTCGTAGATGGACATGTTGACTCCTATATCGCCACTGCGCTGTACATCAAAATGCTGACGAGCAACGCTAGAATCGCGTATGTTTCAACAAGGGCGGTCATCGTCATGCCACGCGTCATCAAATCAGGTTTTTTGCCAGTCATCAAAATCGAGGTGGCCGCAACCTTGCCTTGAGCGATACCGGACAATAATCCGACGATGGCGATCGGCAATGCGGAACCGAGCATCGCCCAACCTTGCCAATCGGTCATTACCGCAGGTGTACCACCGAGTAAACCGACTTTCTGCAAAATGAGTACGGCGAGCAAAAAGCCATAGATTCCTTGGGTTCCGGGCAAAGCCTGCAGGACCAAGACGCGACCAAACAGGTCGGGCTTTTCAGCCAACACTCCATTTGCAGCGCGCCCTGCGATGGAAACGCCAATAGCCGATCCGATGCCCGCCAGGGCAGCCGCCAAAGCGGCGCCAATAATCGATAGAACTAACCCATAAGTCATAATTCTATCT
>JBAZDT010000002.1:0-9216 GCA_041654325.1 Bacilli bacterium
CGGCTTGTTGCTGACGATGACTCCAGCCGCGGATATTCCGATAGCGTCAACGTCTCCGCCTAATTTTTCGATTCCTTTTTTCATTGCTCGATAGAAGAAATCGTAATGGTAATTAATGTCTTCGTTTAATTTAGGAAGCCACACGAGTTCTTCACTATAAATGACTTGTCCATCGACCACTGCGGAAACTTTTATGTCGCTTCCGCCGACATCAAAACCAATCCGTTTACCTTGAAGATGCCCCCCAGCCGTAACCGGAGATTTCTTTTCATGAGGCAAATTTTGAAAATCGCATTCAATAACTTCCATCGGTCTTTCAAATACCGTCGACATAAAGCGGTAATCGAAATCTCTCAGACCGCCATTCCGGTAATAATTTTTTATGTTGTTATAAACAACATGGGAACCGGCTATATAGATTTTGAAACCGCCGACGACCCATAGAATGCATTTAATGTATCTTTCAATAATAAAAGAGTTTCTCTCATCGTCGACACCGTCAGCAAAAATGTCGAAATCCTTTCGATAAATAGCGCCGTTTTCTCCTTCGACGGCAACGCTGAGTTTTTGCTTTTTATCACATTTTTGAACATCATTTCTGAAATTTCTAAATTCGATAATGGCAGGCTTAAAACCTTTATCTAAAATTGGTGTAATCACTAAAAAACCTTCTTCCCGAGCTTGTAAACTTCTATAACTGCTAAATCGTTGTTTAGCAAAACAATATCCGCCAATTTCCCAACCGCAATTTCTCCCCTGTCATATAGATGCAAGGATTGAGCGGCATTGGTCGAGGAAATCTTGGAAAGTTCAATCAATGAAGCATCCGTTATGCTATGCATATTTCTAACGCCCTGATCAAGCGTAGACAAGGAGCCCGCCAAAGGACCTGAGGTCAAATAAGCGGCGCCGTTCTTACGAATGCAATTTAATCCATATAATTGGAAGGATTCAAGTGACGAGTGCTTGGCTTTCAAGGCATCGGTGACGATGATGAAACGATTGGGACCGATGATTTTATAGGAAGTCTTTAATACCTCCGGGCAAACATGGATCTCATCGCATATGAATTCGGTAAACAGCTGATCAAAATAAAAGGCTGCCGTCACGACGCCGGGACTTCGATGATTGTGTCCGGACATGGCATTGTGGGTGTGGGTGACATTTGTCAAGCCACATTGGATTGCTTCTTCAACTTGTTGAAACGAGGCATCGCTATGGCCGACCGAGACCGTGACTCCGCTTGAAGCAACTTCTTTAATAAAATTCATCGCTCCGACTTTTTCGGGAGCCAAGGTCAGATAACGAATATTGTTTCCGGAGATTGCTTGGAGTTTTAAAAACTCCGCGGCATCCGGATTTCTTGCATAAATGGGGTTTTGCGCGCCTTTGCATTTCTCGTTAATGTAAGGACCCTCAAGATGAATGCCACCTAACGACGGCACTTCGTCGATTGCGCTTTTGACCGTTTCGCAAACCTTTCGAAGTGAATCATAATCGCTGGTCAAGGTTGTCGCCAAGAAAGTTGTCACGCCTTCTTGAAAAAGTGAATTCGCAATGGTGCGATAGTCCTCTTTGCCCGCGTCCATAAAATCGATTCCCACTGCTCCGTGGACGTGAATATCGATGAAGCCGGGCATGGCGATCAGGCCTTCGCCGTCAATTGCTTCGCCATCATAATTTCCGCTGGCAATCTCGGCAATTTTGCCATTTTCAAAAGCGAGATAGCCATTCTCGATTATCAAATTTGCTAGCACCAACTTTAAGTTTTTAATGACCATAATTCCCCACCATGAAATATAGACTATATAAATATCATTATATAATTTCTTTTGTTATTTCCTTCATCTCGTTTTGTTTGGACAAAATGATTTGTGCTAAGCGAATTTGCGTTCTCGCCCTTACTAAGTTGTGATCAGGATAATCTGTATGGAAATACACATCGCCCTTTAAATAATCTTCCAGGAATCTCATTCCGCATTCTATCGAAAGCAGAAAGGGAGACATTGGCAATAGATCAATTTCTCTTGGGGTTAAAAAATCTTTTGCTTCTTTATAATACCCTTTCAAATATGACCGATATATTTCCAAATCAACTTTGATGTTATTGAGATTTTTATCATCTTCGTGGCTTCCGATGAACAAAGAGCGATGGGCGTCTCCGAAATAATACAGAACGCTTCCCGGCATGATGGTGTCAAGATCAATAACGCATTTGACTTTATTAGTGTCTTTGTCAAATAAGACATTATTTATTTTTGGATCGTTGTGGGTGGCATGGAGTTTAACGCTTCCTTCTTCTATGGCATCGACAATTAATCTGTAGTAGGAAGACAAATCATTTATTGCTTGCGCCTCTTTCGTGCATTTTTCTAATCTCCCAATTTTGTCAATTTCGCAAGCGGCTTGAAAATCGCTGTATCTTTTTTTGGTGTCGTGAAATTGCGGGATAATCTCTCCCAATGACGCGAGATCAAGATCAGCTAAATTTTTATGTAATTGTCCGAATGCGGAGGCGCCTTCTTCGATTTGCTCGTAATCCTGCAAACTCTGGTAGCAAACTGAATTGTTAAAGAATTTATAGATTCGAAAGGCATCGTTCTTTTCGTGAACAACCAATTCTCCTTTTTTCGAAAAAATAATATCCAATGTTTCTATATCTTTGTTTCTGAGAAATTGCGTTGCAATGTTAATGTTAGCCATCAACATATCCACATTAGGAAAAGCCGATAAAGAGATTTTTTGGAGAATGTAATCAGCCTTGGTGGTTTTAACTAAAAAGGTTTGATTGATATGACCTTCGCCATAAGGTTGGATGCATAAAACATTGCCCTTTATCAAAAATTTGTTAACAATGCTTGTTACATAAGTAATTACATCATCGTTCTTCATATTTTCATGAGTTACTTTCTTGAGTATATATGGCCCTTAGTGAATTTCGATATATGAACCGTCATTCAATCGGCTTTCTTCGGCAGCTAAAGCCATCAGATGACTTTCGACAGATGCCGCTAAAGTAGTGCTGCCTTCTTGGGTCGAAATAAGGTTTTGATATAAGGAATGAATCAATCCGTCATCCCCTCCGCCGTGTCCATTCACGCCCTCAGTTAAACTGGATATTTCGATTCTTTCATCTTTTTTGCCAAATGGCATCACGGTGATGTATCCGGATGTTTCATCTAAATCGATTTGACCCCGCGTTCCGTAGAACTTCATGATTCTTCCGGCGTGTGCGGTAAAACCAGTCATTCTTAAGTTCGCCGTTACTCCGTTTTTAAATTTAATAACCGTAATTTCATTATCTACGACATTGTTATCACAATTGTAAACACATCTTCCGTATGGACCGTTATCAAGAGCACCCTTCAATGTTTCATCCGTTATCGGTCTTTCATCGGAAATCATGGCTCTCCCCCAGAATTTTTGTTCGATGTAGATCTTATAGGCGTCAAAAACGCATGTGCCTTTATATTTACAGTCTTTGCATCTATTTGAGGCACCGAGAGGCTGATTTTCCTTTTTAAAGTAACGTAAGTCGCCGATGGATGATAACGTGTCGCAAAGACTATTTGCGTACCAGACTAATAAATCTAAATCATGGCAGCATTTCGCCAGTATCATTGGCGAAGCAACTTTTGAATCTCTCCAGTTGCCCCTGACATATGAATGGGATTGATGTCTATATTCAACGTTTTCAATTGCGTCAATCATAACCAATTCACCGATAGTGCCGCTTTCAATTAATTCCTTAACTTTTGTAAAAGCCGGTGCGTATCTTAAGACGTGACAAACAAATATTTTATGGTTATATTTCTTTTGGGCTTCGATTAATGAGATAATTTCTTCTTTGTCGCCGGAAATAGGTTTTTCCAAAAGAATATCGTATCCGAGTTTTAAACCTTTTATTGCGTGACCGACATGGTCTCTGTCTTGAGTGGAGACCACTAATAGAACACCGCGCTTTTCTTTAAAAAAGACATCTTCAGAGGTGAAACAATTTTCTTCTTTTACGTTGAAAGTATCTTTTGCCAAAGATAAACGTTTCTGATTTAAATCGCACAAAGAAACGAGTTCGTAATGATTTGGTTCTTTTTGCATCCTTTCAAGATAGCAAAATCCTCTATGACCTAACCCGATGCAACTGACTTTTAATATTTTATCCATCACTTTTGACCTCTCATTTTTCTTTATTTTTTTCTCATTTGAAAACAAAAATCGCAGCACGGACCGCCTTCCATCAAAGTGGAATTTCTCGTCATAATAATATCTTTATTAAACCCTTTGGAAGCATAATGGTCCGAGCAGCAAGCAAGAAGATACATTAGTTTTTCGGCGCCTATCTTTTTTGCCATCTCGTATTTTGGGCAATACGTGATTTTGCGATAATATTTCCCGTCCTCATCCTTTGCTTCCATCTTCCACCCCATATCTGGAAGGGAGTCAAATAATAGGTGGATAAACATTTCTAGCGAATCATCATTTAGCAATGCCGATATTTCTTTGAAAGTCGCAAAAGAATCATGACCTATGCCTTCAGCGATAAGCTCATCTACTTCAGGACCAAATCTTTCTCTTAATGCCTTGTACATGGTGTTTTTCTGGTTCGTGTTCCACTCTACGGTATTTTCATTAAGCAGAGCCATAATTTTTTCCATTTTTTCGTTTGGTATTTCTTTTGTTTTAGCCATATCCGAATCCTTTCAAAAATCAAGAACACCCAATATAACCGAAGCAGTCCAAGGCGTTAGCATAATAGTCTCTATTATATAAGCGCAATGAATTGAGTCTTGGATGTCGCTTCTATCATCTTGATTGTTTCTTCTTTTCATATTATCTTCTTTATCCACTTAAATTATAAACAATAGAATATATTAATAAAGTTTTTTTAACTAAGTTTAAAATCTTACTATGCTGTGTGCAATTCCTGAATTATAATATGCGTATGGAAAAGACGATTTTGAAAATCAAGCCGCACCACTTTCTGGACTTTTTATATGATTTGGCGATTGATAATAGGCACAATGAGCCCAACCCGTATAACAATAATAATGGTAGCCTTTGTCGCGATTTTATAGATGGCAAATTAACAAGAATTGTATTTACTCCGTTTGTGGATGACATATGTAGGCCATGCAAAAAATTGATCGGTGGCAATAGATGCATTGATTATTATGATGATGCAACTACTTTGTGTTATGGATTTAGATATAAAAATGATTTCAATTATCATGCAGATACCAAACTAAATGCTGCCTTGCCAAGCGTTTTTATGTTTGATGTAGAGCAAGATATGATTGATGTCTTAAAAGCATTAAAAGAAAGACTTACAAACGAAATAATCAATTTATATCTTTGGAAACGTCCAGAACGTGAAAAAAACACATTCGTGGGAATAGAAAAAGCTATTGCTCACTATAAGTGAATTCAACGATAACAAAATAGATAAATTTTCGCTTGGTTTCTTTTGTGGGGTTCATGTGGCGAAGGGGATGCGCTTCATCCATTCGCCTTTTCCGTTATCGGGGCTATGAGACTAGCGCATCAAGTTCAAATATTCTTCCGCCGTAATTCTCATCAAAAGTCACGGCAAGAGTATTGGTGGCTTTATCAAAAGAATATTTGGTTTGGTGCGATGCCGGATATCCAACTTTTATTTTATTGACACCATATCTGTTTAAATTAACTTTGACGGTTCTTGGTTTTCCGGACGTATTCCAAACACCGAGAATTATTCTATTCTTATTCTTTAAACCGCCGATGACTTCCTTGTCAAAGTAATGCGCTGTTCCATGAGGATAGACGGGAACGCTATTCTTTTTATATTCCGCAATCACTTTGTAATATCGAATGCCTTCTTTAATCAAATCTAGTTGAGATTCGGGCAATTTATTGATAAAACTGGCCAGATGTATTCTTCCGAGCATCGCATTGCACATATTCATAATCACGACTTCATCTGTAGGCATGATCTTTTCATAATCATTTAGCGGATATGACCAAACCGCCGCTTGTTCGGGGGTGCAAGCCGTAAAGACATTGGTGGCCAAATAAGGGTATTTCCGATAGTTTGTTTGATCAGAAGTGGATTGGATGGGGCAATATTTAAGTATTTCGTAATCCATTCGATTTCCGCCCGAACCACAGTTTTCAATCGTTAAGTGAGGATACTTATCCATCACTTCATTTAACCAGCGAATATAGGCGCGATTGTGTTTAAGCAAACCATCGCCAATCGAATCGCTATCAAAATCATTGCCGGGTCCGCTATCGACGTTATAATCAATCTTTAAATAATCAAGGTTGTATGATTTCATTAGTTCGTCAATTACGTTCATGGCGTATCGATAAACTTCTTTATTGGCAAAATTCAGTTGATATCTTTTGTTATTGACGTTTTTAATGCCGCGAATTTGAAATAGCCACCCGTCTTTCATCTTTTCTAAGATGGGCGAATTGATGCCTGCGGCTTCAATCTCGATCCAAATGCCGGCTTTCATGCCTTTCGACTTAATGTAATCAATAACATATTTGAGACCGCCGTTGGGGAAGTTAGCAGGTTCTTCTTGCCAAAGGCCGAGAATATCCCACCAATTAGATCCCTTGGCGAACCATCCGGCATCAATGCAAAATTCATCGCACCCCACTTTTGAGGCAATATCCACAAGCGGAAGAATGGAGTCGGTGGTTTGGGTATCCCATAAAGCATGCATGTAATCATTAAAGATGACGGGAAGCTGATGGAGATCCTCACAATCTCTTCTCATCATTCTTCTTGCCTTCGTAATTTCTTGGATTGTTTCTTCGAAATCTTGGCCGAACGATAAAGTTGCGTGAACCGATTCAAACCTTTCGCCGGGAGCAAGTTTTTTAATCCATTGATTATCATTAAACTCCGGCCCGGAAGCCGATAGATAAGCTTGGCCAAGAAAGTTCGCGATTTCTAAATGCCAAGAGCCATTGTTCTCCACTTGGACCAAAGTAGCGATTTTCTTCTTTTTATTCTCAAAAATCATCATCGGCAGATGCTCCTTTGTGGACCAACTGCCCGTATTATTGATGCAATACCGTTTCATCGAAGTAAATGAATTGCTGTCGAAAATTCCGAGATCAAAAAGCTTATGCTTTTGCCATTGAGCTTCTTCAAGCCAACTGTTTGTAGCTTCATATAAAAAAGTATTTTTGTCATTAGCGGGACAGACGCCCAACAAAGTAAAAGAAGACAAAAATGTTAAAAAAGTCGGCTCTTCACTTGTATTTTCAACGATATTAAAGGAAGTAAATGATTTTGCATCTTTATAGAACCGATAGTGAGTCTCCACTTGCATATCATTGTTTTTGGTGACGATGACTAGTTCTCTTCCTTTTGAAGTCTCAATCTCCTGATGAGAAACATATTTATAGGTCTCGGCGTATCCGCTTTGAAAATGTTTGAGGCCGCGTGTTTTATTATTGATTTCGCCTAAATAAGAGGCCTCCACCAATGAATAGAATTTGGCTGCTTCGGGTATAATTTTTCTTATTTTTTGATTTTTTGGTCCGCAATAAAGAAGTACTATTTTTCCTTCTTCAGTGATTGAAAAATTCAGCACAATGTCAGAGTAAATAAACTCAATGTTTTTGTTGATTTTTGAACTCATAATTAACCTCTCTACAAAATATTAAAAAATCCATAATGAATTATTCTTTCTTTATATAATCGTATTCGCTAAGCCTTGGGATATCGACTAGATTATTCCATTTTTTATTTAACCATTGATAGAAAGAAGCACAATCTGGCATGGTGACCTAATCGGAAGGAGAAACAATTCTGTACCAATTATTGCATTGAACTTCATAGTCTATCCCATCGTAAGGCAGGATATCTTTTTCCAGTTCTTCAATCTTATTAATTTTGCCGTTCAAATAATCATTAATTCTTTCGGCGGCACTAATCATCCGGTTTTTCAAAAACCCTAAGCGTCCATCCAAAACTTCATAGCCAAACATCCGGCATTCCATCATCCATTGATTCTTGACGCTTTCATGAAATGCATTTAATGAATCGAGCGCCATGCTGATCGTAGCCAATGATTTGGCAAGTTCGGTTTTATTGTCTTCTCGATAGGCATTTCTGATCTTGATGCCTAAATCTGCTTTGTATGAAAGGAACTTGCATAGGCTAGCAAGATTCTCATAAACATATTTGTAGCGTTTGCTTTTATTGCCGTTTTTCCTTAATATTTCCGCAAATTCGGCATAATTTTTGCTAAAATCTTCTTTTACTTGGCAATCAAAAATGCCGAGCAATAGATCCTGATAAAGCAAAAATTTAGAAGGATTATAAGATGGCGCAAGGCGTTTTTTGGCGGGTTGATCAGGTAGATCCATCGTTTTGAAATCAACGAGAGTTTCATCTGTTAACGCGACTAATAAAGAGTTAATATCTTCCTCGCTATTAGAGCCAATAAAGTTATAAATTGAAGCTTGAGCCATGACGGGTAACGCGCTGAAAAATGAACATTCATTGCCGTTATCTCCCCAGGCCGTAATAAACACCTCATCTACTTTTTCATCAATGCACGCACCGAGGGCCTTTTCGGTAAATACCATCGATGTTTCAATTGCTGGAGCGTGGCCTTTCCATCTCCAGGAACCTCCGGCAAAAATGATGGGGTTGTTTGTTTGCTTATGAAATTTAATCATATTCAAATAGGTAGAATCATCATGATAATAATCCCAGTAAACCAATTTGACATCTGGAGGAACAAGTTTGAGCGTAGACTCTGGTAAAGGTGTTTTTATATAGTATTCTTCATCTTGACTGTTCAAACGGAAATACATGTCAGACCAGATCATTGGTAAGAAATCATACTTTTGGCATATTGCCATCACTTTTGCTAGATGACGCGAAAACATTGCCACGCGATCTTTGTGGCCATAAAGCCGCAGGTAGCGTTTGAGGCCCATTTCCGTTGACTCATCCATGCCAATATGAATTTCTTTGCTTTTAAAGCAGTCGCGGCAGAAAGAAATCATATCTTCAATAAACTTATAGGTTTCTGGATAATCCACTAAAAGGTTGTCCTCACCGTCTTTAAAGTGATGCAGCGGTCCCCACTTCAGGGCTTGATACATATGGCCTAGGGTTTGAATGCAGGGAACGAGTTCGACGCCAAAGGATTCTCCGTAATCGACAAATTCTTTAATATCTTCTTTGGTGTACGATCCTCTTAAATA
>JBAZDT010000002.1:9226-25553 GCA_041654325.1 Bacilli bacterium
TTGTCGAGCTGATAAGTATCTTCGGTATACAAAAGCAAACGATTGCTTCCCATTAAGGCTTCCAATAAAATCATCTCTTTAACTTTTTCGTTTCTCATAACTCCGTTACGGGAGCAATCGAGCATCAAACCATCCGTTTTAAATAGGCGATGAAAAGTGAAAGAATAATGCTTTTGGCTGCGCTTCTCCTTAATGAGTGTCAATCCGCGAAACATACTGGCCAACTGACCATATTCTATTTTTACTTCTTTATCGTTTCTTGTTATCGAAAGCGCATTTGGATTATCGACCATAGAATAGGTGATATCCAATCCAACAAAAAAATCTTCCCCCAAATATTCTTTCGCAACGTCAATGCATTGTTCTAATTTCATAATTCGTTCTCGGTAAAAATGATGTTATCTATATATGCGGTGGCAGTTTCTTTATTAGTATTGTCAACGCCTTTAAAGCTAAAGCCGAGGCGAATGCAATCTGTTATTACATTAAAAGCAGCGTCAGATCCGAAATCAAAAGTCAAATGAGTCCAGCCATTTCCATCTGCAGAGGATGGTGAAACAACTGCGTGGACGGTGGGGACACTCCATCCGTTTTGAACGGCAAAAACATCAATCTCGTGATTTGTAATGTCGCTCGAAAACTTAATATCCATATCAATCGTCCCTTGGTGGATGTCAGGGGGCGTCGAGCCCGCAAAAGTCGTTTCCAAATCTAAAATAACAGCATAGCCATTCGCCGCATTTTGTTCCTTGCCGTCAAACGTGACTTTAAGGGAGGAAATAGAATCTTTTGATTCATTATTGTCCACCGCTGTATTTGCACTTGACCATCCGGTGTCAATCGCGGCGTTTTCCCAGCCATCGTCAATTGTCTCAGGTTCGGGAACGCCGGCATATTGATCAAAGAAGACATTATCTAGGTGAACTTCCGCGGTCGCTTTGTTCGAAGCATCAACCCCTGGGAAAGCAAATCCTAATCTAACTCCCTCAGAAATATCAACAAATTGCTCATGTTCACCAAAATCAATTGTTATATGATCCCAGCCATTAGCGGTGCTTGCAGGAGTAGCGGCAAATCTAGTGAAGTGCGTCCACTCTTTTTGGACGGCAATGATTTCCATACTGTGATTGGTTACATCGGCGCTGAAGTGAATATCAAGTTCTAAAACGCCATGTGTAAATGAAGGAAGTTCATCATTCCCGAATTGTGCTTCGGGCGATAAAACGACCGCATAGCCATTGACGTTGGGTTCTTTCGCGTTAAATGAGAGAAGCATCGAGGACAAAGATTCATGTTCGGCAGAACTATTGACAAAGTCGCGATCATAAACGGCACCGGCGGAACTCCATCCGTCATCACGCTCCATATTTTCCCAGCCGTAATCGAGCGTTTCCGCTGTGGCAGAAGAAGTGGTATCGACGTTCGGGAATCGGTCAGCGGTATAGGGGATGATGTCCACGCCATCAAGGAAGAATTGGTAATTATAGACTTCGTCTCCGCTTTCAGGAGTGCCGGCCCACTTTACCTTAATGGAGACGGTATCATTTCTAACTCCGTCTTCATCGACGAATAAGGGGTGTTGAATGCCCATGTGCTTTAAAGAGAAGTTAATTTCGGTCCATCCGTTCGGTTCGGCAAATTGCGGAACAATAAGTTGGTTGCCCCAGTCAATATCAGTTAAATCCGTATATTCATCGACGATGCGAGGCTGAAATTCGAGCTCGTAATCAGTGGAATTGAAAATCCAGAAACTAATTACGGCATTTTCCCAAGTCTGATCGGTCCAATGCGGCGATAGAAAAAAACTATTTAAGGTCATGAAGACACCGCCCCATGGATAAGGATTGCTTCCTTGATAGCGAACTGACAAGGCCGAATGTCCGTTTTCCTCTTTAAAATAGGTAGAATCGGTAATGAGTTCTTTTAAAAAGCCGCTATCAGCCCAGCCTGCACTACCAGAACTTTCTAATAATTCGTCGACAGGATCGGCCCTTTGAGAAACGGGAACATTTTTTGTTTTTTGAGCTATAGCTCTTCCTTTTGTGGCGGTAACAAGAACCGAGACATCGAACAATTCGGTCGGCGTGAAAGAGAAACCATTCGTCACGGGCAGCGTTTTTTCTTCCATTGTGTAAAAATTTTGATAATAGGCGTCGATCGAGTAATTAACGCCTTCCTCCATGGTCAAAATATCAGAGAAATCATATTCTTCTCCGACGTAGGCGGTTGGAGTGATTAAACTGAATTGAATATCGAGAGAGTTGCCTTGCCCTCCGTCGCAGCCTGAAACCAAAACGGCTGCCATCGGCAATAAAAAGAGTAAAAGGATTTTATGTTTCACTTAATTATCCTCCAATTAATCTAGCAAGATGGCCATTCCGGCATCGAGGTTCTCGTACAGGGCTTCGAGCACGTTCAATAATTCAAGGCGTACTTCTTCAAATGCTTCAACATCCAAATTGGAGATCATGTTTTCATAAATACGCGAATAGTACTTTTCTAATAATTCGTTGGTTACATGTTCTGTGTTGTGAACATCGTTATATTCTTGGACTTTCCCATCGATCATCCATAGATATTCGTATTCTTCGTTGCTAGCCAAAAGGCTTTCTAGTCTCAAGGTTGTAATGGGCCCGTCCACGCCAAACATCAAGCCTGGATAAACAAGGTAGCCGTCACCGGCGCAGGTTTCCCAAGCGATCGGATCATTCCAAAGATCGCGAGGACCGGAGAAGTTGTTTTTCCATTTGCTGAAGAAACACATGTTCCAGTTTAAGACGCCATCAACACCATAGTTGTATTGCATGTATTTTAACTGACGAGAGGTGATTAATTTTGCGTCCAAATGGTAGTTTGGATATGGCATGACTGGATCGTTGCAGACATACCACCAAGCTTGTTCGAGGTCTTCGCGTTGACTGGCGGCTTTTCTTCCCGCATAAATTTGACGGTTTTCTTCGGTCTGGAAATTCTGAACCTGGGGACACCAAATTGTGACTCCGCCGGTTTCGGGCGTGGCCACTAGCGATTCGCTATAGGGAGTGGTAACAAGATTTCCCATACCCATGAAGGACTGATATAAATCAGGATACGCAGTTAACTGCGTGGATAGTGATTTTTTGATATCGTAAACTGTTTTATCGTGAAGTCTAACGTCTTCAAATCTAGATGCTGCCGGTTCATCATCAATATAGTAGTAGGCTTTAGCAAATAAATCGATTGTTTGATCGCCGGCATGACGTAATTCAAGGTTTTTATCGATCATCGCCTGCAAGAGGTTTCTGATATAGGCTTCGGTGAAATTCTGAATCGAGATTGGCAAACGATGTGTGGTTATCCGTTCATCTCGCACCACTTTTTCAACATAATTGTTGACAAAGGAAGTGGCGCTTCCAATTAATTCCGGCGGTAATGAAGCGGGTGATAAGCGTTTGCTGATCGTGAACTCAAAATATTTCATGTTCATCTCAGGTCCGGCCTTTCGCTTTTCGCCATTGATGATTTGTTCATACCAGATTAAGTAAGAACTCCTGCCGTGGTTGGTATCAGGCATCACAACATCATGGACATCGACTTCAAAAGGAATATCGATGACTTCATCGTCTAAATGCAATTTTCCAACACCTTCGTAATGTCCCGCGGGAGTGTCTTTCTCAGTTCGTAAATTGATGAACAGGGATTGGTTGTAGCCTTCATTGATGTGGTCGTATCTTCTGAACTTATAATTCTCTAAAGGAATTAAGGCGTCCGGATACAATCCGCTGACTGCCGATCTTTCGTTAGAGAAGTCAACATTCATATAATAGGCTACGGCAACCGAGAAATGATCTTTCGTGATTGTCCCGCCGTCGCCCGTGACGTCTGGACATTCAAAATCATATGAATCAATGTAACTTGAAGCGGTTATCATCAATTGAACAGCTTCATTTTCGTTTTTGATGCTGGAGAACCTCAAGGTGTTATCCCTATCTAGAAAGATGGCATTCGTTTCGTCCGATTCATCAAAATAGTTCCAGTCGGCCAAAAGGTTTTCGGTCGAATAGGCGTGCCAAGTTCGGTGTTCGCTGTTTGTCTCAGCGGGATTACAACCGGCTAATGTCGAACAGAGCGTTACCAGAACAGCGGGTATGATAATTGTCTTTTTCTTCATGTTTATCCTTTCAAACCACCAATTGTGGTGTTTTCCATAATCAGTTTTTGGAACGACACAAACAAAATCAAAATCGGGATGATAGATATTACAACAACCGATAAATAAACAGGGTATGATATTCTCGTTGTCTCATCTTTTAATAAATAAACTGCTAATGATAAAGGTGCCCAACTGGGCATATATAAGTAGGCGGTCATATAATCGTTCCAGGCCCCGATAAAATTTACGACAAATAAGGATGCCAAGATTGGTTTTACAGAAGGAAGCATAATTTTGAAGAAAGTCGCAAAATGGCTCGCACCATCGATAAAAGCTGATTCGGCGTAGCTCCAAGGAACGCTTTTAAAGGCGGAATAAAGTATTAGGAAAGAAAAGCCAAAACCGCCAAACCAGATCGGCCAAATCAAGAAAGGATTATCGGCAATTTTTAAGGTTCCCCACAACAATTGATACATGCCGGTGACGCCGCCAACAAGCGGGATAATCTGAATAAAAATGGCGACTGTATAGATTAATGTAGAGGCTCTAAATCTATACTTTGCGACGACGTATGATGTCAGGCAAGAAGCGAATATACCCAAAAACGTGGATAGGACGCTCATCCAGATACTGTTGATGATCGCTTTGACGATGTTGGTTCTGCCGGCGGCTGCAGTAGTAAAAGCGATTCTATAATTTTCAAGCGTCCAATGTAATGGAAGGCCGATGCTGTCCATGTCATATTCCACAGTTGGTTTAAAAGAATTGTATATGGCCCAGAGAAGGGGAAACAGCAAGGTGAATCCATAGACGAGGAAAATGACGAACATGATGGAAAGAGTGATCTTTTCACCAACCGATTTCTTCTTCCACACATTGACATACTCATGCCATTTGGAAGTTTTGTATCTCTTGTCTTCATCTCTTCTTAAGACAATTAGTTGATCGGCGGTTTCGATTATCGGATCGTTTATGTTGGGAATTCTGTTCTTCATAAGTTGCTCCTAATATTCGACGGTGGCCGAAACTTTATTGAGCAGCCAGCGGATGACCAAGACAAAAGGCAAACCAATGACGGTAAATATGAGGCCGACTGCTGCCGGGTAGTATATCGAGGCGTGCGAATCAATCGCGGTTGTCCATTTAACGATATACCAGCCGACCATCGATGCCGTTTTCACCGAGGGAGTAAGAATCATGACGGCCCCGTAAGAAATGAACATTCCGCTTAAGGAAAAAATGATTAAGGTGGTAATCGTCGGCCAGATGAGAGGGACGACAATGCTGATAAATTGGCGGAAAAAGCCGACGCCATCAACTTCGGCGCTCTCGAAGATCTCATTCGGAATTCTTTTCATCGCGCCGTAAAACAAAATCATGTTGATTCCCACGCAAGTCCAGATCGAATACATAATGACCATCAAAAAAGCCGTACTATCGGATGCAAATAATCCCAGTTGTTCCATCTCGGCGGTAAAAAAACCAATGGATTTCAATAGTTCATAAGCGGGGGCGCCTTCGAGCAATAAAGCGCGATAAAGAGTCGTGGTAACGGTGGCGCCAATAATGGATGGCAAATAGAAAATGATTTTGAAAGCGCCCGACATCGGGACTCTTTTAAAAAGAACGTAGGAGAAGAAAATAACGATCGGGGTGGAGATAAAAATGTTGACCGCGAAGTAAATCAAACTGTTTTTGATCGCGTAGACTATTTCGTTGTGCTGTCCGAGAAAATCTTTCCCTTGGAACAGAAACGTAAAGAATTGTTCAAAATTCTTAAGGGTGAAACCCCCGCTCGCGTCTTGAAAGCCCATGATAATTGAGTTGAAATTGGGGATGACCCAGAATAAAAAGAATTGAAGTACCGGGAAAAGTAACATCAGCGCGATGAAAAGAATCTCGCTGGAGCGCTTTGTCATGTGACGAGTTACCTTCTTGCTTTCGTTAGCTAGAGCAGGAGCATCAATCAGCCGATGCTCAACATATTCTCCGTATACTTCGTTTGTCATTCTTATAGCCAATACACAAAGGCAGTGTACCTCGACCAGTTGCTTCTTACATAATCAAGTTCATTTTCATAAATGAATTGAGCGGAAAATGTCTTTGTTGAAGCTTTATCCAACATGATGGATTTATAGGTGTTCGGATGAACCCAGGCTGTATAATTAAAGTTCATTAATTGGGCGACGTTTCTCACGTTGTTGAAAGGCGAGGAAGTGGTGATCATATGTGGATTATCATAGTTGACAATCTTGTCTAATGATCTTTGGAATGGCGTATCAGTGTCGCCCTCTCCCGTTTCATATTTAAGAGGTAGATTGGCATAGGCGTTATTTCTGAAGATTCTGCAGCCGTCGTTGCCGTAGAGAAATCTCACGAATAGTTTAGCGGCATCTTTGGCGTCGGCGTAGGATGGGATCACAATTTCGTGTGTACCACCAATGCTATCATAGATGCTTCTAGCACTAAGAACTCGATCAATATCGGCATCGGTCAATGACGGATTTGCCGCTTGAATTTCAGCATAGGTACTATGATTGTCAATCATTTCAACAAGAGTGTGCAACTCCTCATCGGTGATGCCGATTTCAGTTCCGATTGCTGATAACATAGGAACAGCTAACATCTGAATCTCGTTTTCAATTGCTTGAGTATAGTAATTGGAGCTCATTTCTTGGAAAGCCCAGTCGCCGCCGGTGATAAAGGCGCTTTTCCCGATGATAAAATCAGTTTGAGCTTCCATGTGATATCGCGAGGCGCTTCCGTTCGCGCAATAGTTTAGGTCTAAAATTTGGAACATGGCTTTCAGGCTTTCTAAAATACCGGCATCTTCATAAACTTTATAGCCGTTATTTTTGATGTCCCCATCTCCCGGATCGCACTTGACAAAATTTTCAAATCTGGTTCTGCCAGAATATTGACCAAACCAGGTTTCGAACAGGAAGGACCAATACCCGGCGGTGTTTTCGCCACCCCAGGCATACGGGAAGATTCCTTCTCCTTCTCCTTCTTCCGAAATTTTTTCAATCGCGGCGACGAATTCGTTTGAAGTTAGGGGGATTTCGATTTCGAATTTGTCGAGAACGGCTTTGTTGACGAACAGTCCGGTCATCGCACTCGCCCAAGGAAGAGTGAACATGCTCCCATTCCATTTGTCAAACGAACCATCGTAAGTACTCGCCTCTCTGTAACCGTCGAAAAGGCGCGAGGCGATGGTCTCCGATTCTTCTTCACCGTTGATATCAATACCTTTACTCTCATAAATGTCATTTAATGGTTCTAATAGAACCTGGTCCCTTGTGCGCAGCGCCGAATAGCTTCTTTGCAAAAGCAAATCGATGTCTATGCCGGTTAGGAAATACAAATCGATTTGGTTTTGCGAAGGCAGGGCGATTTCTTGCAGAGCTTTCGAATCAACCAGACCGGATTCTTCGACAAACTCAAAAGTGATGTTCGGGTGTTCTTTTTGAAACTCTTCTACCACCTTATGGAGCCAGTTAAGTCCATAGCCACCATTATAAGCGCGAAGCTGAATAACCGAATCGCCGCCTTCTTCGACGCCCGGATTGCAACCGCTTAGGCCGGCGACAAGAACTCCGGCAAACACGATTGGCAATACCATCTTTTTTAAGTTCATAATAATGACTCCTTTTTCCTGTTATTTTAGGGGATTAATATCTATCTCGAGGCCCTGCTCCTAATCCCGTACGATTTGCCGAACCAACACGAGAAGATGCCCCATTATTAGTTTCGTAATTTAGCCTGAATCGGATGTATAACGGATATAACCATTGCTTCGACTAGAACTAGCTTTGCCATGAGCCGTTATGTTTTTGGCTAGCCAACCTGGTAAAACAAGAGAATATATCTTGTCCGAGCAATATGAGAATTTTTGCTCTTTAAATGGAAGGCCTCCTATTTATAGAATCGTCAAGCCTAAGAGCGGATCAAAAACATGGATTTTCGCATCGACAATTTTTAAAGCTATTTCGACTCCCGTTTCAATTAAGTGATCGGCGGTTACTTTGCTTAAGAAATCTTTGCCGCCGTAATCGAAATGGACAAAATACTGATCGCCTAACAACTCTGACAATCTGACTTTTACTTTCATGGCGGCTTTATCATCTGGTTCGGCCCTGACAATCGATTCGGGCCTGATGCCAAAAACAATCTCATGAGATTTGCCATGAATAATCTCATCCAATTTGGCGATTAATTCATGTTTTTCATCAAATAGTTTTTGATACTTTTGTTCAAATTCTTCAACATCTTTACGCAGCATATGTCTTTTGGCGTTAAAGGCCGTCTTTTCTTTATTCAATTCTTCGATGAAAGCGGGATAAGCACGCGTTTCATCAGCATATTTTTGGGCATAAAACAGATCGTGTTTCTTAACGCTTTCGCCGCTTAAGGCAATCGTTTGCCCATTTGGAAAGGTAATGACTCCTTTGTCATAGACACCATGAATTAAATTCATGGCCGGAGAGCCGATGAAGGAGGCCACGAATAGATTGCGCGGATGCCGATATATTTCCATTGGGGTTCCGATTTGCTGAATATAGCCGTCTTTCATGACGACGATGCGGTCCGCCATCGTCATCGCTTCGGTTTGGTCATGCGTGACATAAATCGTCGTCGCTTTGAGCTTGCGATGCAAATCGATAATCTCGCTTCGCATTTGAACGCGCAATTTCGCATCCAAATTGGATAACGGCTCATCCATCAAAAAGATTCTGGCGTTTCTTACGATTGCCCTTCCAAGAGCAACGCGCTGTCTTTGCCCGCCCGAAAGTTCTTTTGGCTTCTTCTTTAATTGATCGCTGATTTCTAGTATTTTGGCTGCTTCTTCAACTCTTTGTTTGATGAGATCTTTGGAAAAGCGCCTAACCTTCAAAGCGAAGGCCATGTTATCAAAAACCGTCATATTCGGATATAAGGCATAATTTTGGAACACCATGGCGATATCTCTGTCTTTAGCCAAGAGATTATTCGCGTATTCGCCATTGATAAATAAATGGCCTGATGAAATATCTTCAAGACCGGCAATCATGCGAAGAGTGGTTGATTTCCCACATCCGGAAGGACCGACAAAAACGACGAATTCCTTCTTCTTAATGCACAACGAAAAATCATAAACCGCATGGAATTTGTTACCATAAACTTTATTTACTTTTTGTAAAAGGACGTATTGATCGTCATATTGGCCAGGAATCGATTTATCGGCAAAGGCGCGATCGATTTCTTCTTGGCTGACTTTTTGCCACGGAAATCTCATTCTTTCATTATACAAGCGGGAAACGATAGTTTCAATATTATTTCAAACTAAGTTTAATAATACTGATTTTCAAATATATCCGCCCTTTTTCGAGTCCAGAGATTCAGTCATATGCTGCACATCAATCTACCCCCGCAGCTCGTTCCGTTTTGAACGCGACCGGGACTAATTTTTTTATCCATATAAACCGAATCTTATGGTATTCGCGACTTTAATTTTACCATTTCAGATATCTTAATCAATAAATTGATTCTGTTTAGTAACAATATTCGAGTCTTTGCAAAAGGTAAGTTCTGATTAAGTCAAAGTCTTCGGCTTGATATCCGGTGCTTGAAGTGTGACCACTTGATAACAATTGCGTGCCGCTGAACATCTGCGAAAAATCGCTATTCAACAAGTCTCGACAACTAGTGATGCTAGATCCCGTATTAGCGTTGTATCGAGCGATGTTTTGATCGAGCATATAGAAATATTCGTAGTCTTCCATCGAGTTGCGGATATTTTCCATTCTCATCGAGGTAATGGGTCCATGAACATTATATTTGCTACCTGGATATAAGAGCTGGCCATCCCCCGCGCCATTCCCCACCATCGGGTCAGTCCAAACATCTCTTAATTCGTTGTTATCATCCTCCGTTGTAAACATGGTAGGGCAGTAGTAAAGAGTTCCATCAAAGCCATAATCATATTGCATCCACTTAATTAATCTTTGACCGATTAAAGGGGTATCTATGTGGTAGCTCGGATACGGAAGCTGAGGATGGATGCAACCATAGAACCAAACGTGGTCAAAAGTGTTTATATAATCATTTCTGACATTAATATCATCCAAGTGGTCAAATTGCGGGCATGGGGTATCAAGATATGATTCATTAAGTAAATCTTTATACCCAAATGAGCCGCTAATTTTATCATAGGAGGCGCCAATTGTTGTTATGCTACGGATATCGTTTAAACCATTTAGTATTTCTGGATAACCGGGCAAATATGGTGCAATTGCAGACTTTGCATTAGCGATATATGTTTGGACATTTTTGCATGTTTTCCAATCATCCGGCTCGGTATTAATAAAAAAGGTGGGTTCTTCTGGTTCATCCACAATAAAAAATAAGGCTTTGTCAAAGAAATTCACGTGATTTCCATTATTCCATTCGTATATATTACGATTGGCTAATGCCGACAAATAACCTGTTATACTTTCTTGTGTTCCATCAGTAGGAATTCGATAAGTAGATATTTTGTCGTTTGGCATAACATAGTTAGCGAAATTTTCAGCGAAAGTTTCATAAACATTCATACCGGATGCTTCGTCGTGTGTATTCCAATCAAAATTAGCGTCGGGCGACATTCTTCTGTCGACCAAGAAATCATAATATGCTTGGCGCATGCTCCTGTCATAATGGTCTTCCGCCAATACGATTTTTTCCCACCACATCAGAATGGTTGTTTTATTATGATTAACGTCACTAAGTGTGGCGTTATAAACGACTACTTTCATCGGAATGGTATATTCAGTACCATCAACAACTAATATTCCGTTTCCTGTGTATTCACCCGGCGTTTGATTTTTCGGCACTTCACAGTTTATCCATATTGATTGTTGATTGCCATCGGCGATCGTATCTTCTTGAGCAGCGATTATTTTGTCCATCGGCACTAAGGCGTCCGGGTAATAGCCTACGCCCATATAACCATAACCGTTTTTGATATATTCGTTCGTATCAGTGCCGCAATAAATATACTTCGCAACGAGTGTTTCAAAACAAGATGACGGCAAGACATCACCGTTGCTGCCTCTGAGCGTTCCCGGCCTAAAAAGGTAAGAAGCAATATCCGATTGGGCTTTGATCATCAATTGGGTGGAACTTGTTCCATTCCTTGCGTCTGCGAACTTCAAAGGCTTCGCTTGCGAAATGTATCTATCTATGATGACTGCGTCACCTCTTCTGACGTTTTCGGTGTCATATGATTGCCATAGAAGAGGAGAGGATGAATTGCTCGGCGCAACCGGATAATAAAACATATCGTCTACCCAAACGGTTTTGTCGGTGAGATTCCCGCTGTATAAGTCCTGAAATCCGAAGCCGATCCGAATTGGGTTGTCGGAGTAATCAAAGGCAGCGTTGACTTCTTTGCTGCCGCTCCAAGAAGATAAGGTGGAAAAATCAATGCTGGCTTGGTACCAACCATTGCCTAGAGAAGTTGGCGTTATGTCTTTAAAACGCGCGCCCTTCCAACCGCTATCAACAAGAACTAGCCATAACTTCTTTGTGGAAAACTCACCAGCAAACAGGAATTTGCATTCAAGAATACCGGAATCGCATTCCATTTGGCTTGCTTGTTGCTCTGTTAAAACATGAATCATTCCCCATTGGTTTTGCCACGATTGCTGCTCGTTGTTATTATTAATAACGCACTTGATCGAATTTAGTGATGCGTCGCTAGCCGTCATGGAGTAATCAATCGAGCGCGTGCATCCGGAGGACATGCCGCCATCTTGCTCGAGGTTTTCTAAACCCAAAGTGTAATCTTCGTGAGCCATTTCATTAACGCGAACATTGTCAAAATATACTTTCGACTTGCTGACATTGCTAGTTTCGACATCGAAGCCAAAACTATATCTGATTAATTCATTGCTGGCAAAGCCAAGATTGGCAAGATCATAGCTAAATAAATACCATCCGTTTTTTAAAGCGGTTGTGAGAACCTCTTTGATACCGCTAGTTTCCCAGTTTATATCAATTGCTCTTAAGTATAAGGTCGCTGGGTTTTTGGTGTTGATCGGCTTGTATTCAAACATTAAGACGCCATTCGATAAATCGGAAAAATAAGAAGAAAAACCATCTAGGTTTTGTGGTGAAAATGTCACATAGTAATGGGCGTTGTTGCCAATTGATTCTTTGGGTTTGGCTACCAAAGAGGCCCGCGAAACACGACCATAGGTAAATTCGTTATCAAAGGAAATATATGTATTTGTCATTCCTACATCGAGCGGAATGTTTTCGAGGCCGTCGTAAAGCGATTCATAGTCCATTTCTTGATTCATCGTATGGTAGCGATAATCGATTTCATCTAAAAGGACATAGGCACTGTTTTTGTTTCCTCCGTCGATGCCTAATGGTTTTATGTTGATGCGAATAATGTCATTGCAACAATCAAAATTAATATCGGAAAAATCAATGCTATATGAAGACCAGCCGCCAACAACATTAGATGAACTATTCATAACGATCCAATTCGAATGTTCCCAAGAAGAACCGACCGCTTGCACTTCAAGTTCGTGGTTATCGACATTATTTGAGAATTTGGCTTTTAAAGTGAGGATGGCATTGGTGAAATCGGGATGTTCGCTGGTAATTCCTTTAATTTTATTCACTTGTGTATTTAGGGCTATGTAGTTATTGGCGGTACCTTTAAAGTCCAACCTAAGAGCGCGAGAGGAATTATCCGATGAGGTATCTAGCACATATGATGGATTGGCGTATGTTGCGATGGATCCGTCATCAACATAAGAATTTTCCAGTCCGTCATCTAGGCTTTCTGCGCCACTATCATCCGTAGGAGAAAGACAGTCAAAGTTGATGGTTATTTGTGATACAACTGCGTCTTCACTTGCTCGAAGTCTAATGTGATTAGGCAAAGAGGAACTAAACGTGTAAGTAGTTGAAGAGCTAAATGTATAGTCAACGCCATACATCGGTGTCGCTAAATTGAAGGGTTCGGCATAGCCGTGATACAAATCGATACTTCCGGAAACCAAATCGACTTCGACGGTTTGAATGCCGTGGATGGTCGTAAGGGTTTGGATATACCCACCATTGTTAAAAGCAAGATTGCCGCCGCTATTCCAAACCACGCCATCGTCTTGGACGTATATCGGGCTGCCTTTTGCCGTTGTGACATAGCCACCTGTCTTAGGGTTATTTGAAGACAAAATAAGCGAATTCGCTGCTCCGCTTGATTGAGCGAGTGTTCGGAGATTTGAGCTAACGGAAAAAAGCGCTAATAATAAAGGCGTCGCGATAGCGCACACACTCAAAAACCAAATTTTATTTTTATTGCCCACCATTATTCTTGCCTAATCAAAGTTTATCAAAAAAGGGGAATGTTTCAAGTATTTTTAAACTTACTTTAATATTAATCGGCCTCTTGCATCCCACTGTTTGCAAAGCTCGATGGAATTCAAGGTCAGCAAAAAGTCAAATATAGCGCTCAAATCTTTGTTTTCAAATCATTACTAAAGAATCCGGATATCTATTTTTGAGGTGAAAAATGTAACAATTTAGTTTAAAATATAATAATATTGAAGGGCTGTTATGGAAAAACTTGAAAAGAGAAATAAGATTAGAATTTCTTATCAATTCGAAATTCTTAATTTATTAAGAAAAGGAAAACGCACGATTACCGAATTAGCGGATTCTTTAAAGATTTCTTTCACCGCGATAAGCCACATTGTCGAAGAATTAGAGGGTGAAAGAATAATTAAGACTTCTAATAAGAATAAATCTACGAAGCGGGGGCGCTATCCAGCATATGTTGAATTGAATTGCGATGACGGCGTCGTTTGCTCAATCGATTTTTCTTTTTTGGATGTCAGAGTTGTCATCGCATCATTACAGTCCGAAATAATTGTTGAGGGGACAATTCCTGGCGTCAAGTATCTTACTAAGGAAACTTTAGGCCAAGTTGAGGCGTGTATTAAAGATTTACTAAAAAGACCGGAAGTCAACAACCGAAAATTGCTTTCTATATGCATCGCTTGTCCGGGATTAATCAGACCTAAAAACTATGAAATCGTTTTTTCTCGTCGACTAAATAATTCGAACATAATCCATCCGGTTCTCTACTTTGCAAATGCCTTCAATGTCAGTGTCGAGATGCACAACGATGTCCGGATTGGCTGCTTGGCAGAACTAAAAGTCGGGGCTTTCCCAAAGACACTAAATAATGGTTTATTCATCTATATCGGAGTATATTCCGGATTGGCTATAGTGATAAACGGTAAAATTTATCAAGGTTCCAACGGTTTTTCCGGAGAAACTCCGGTTTATGTCTGGGATGACGACTTTGTTGCTAATTCAAGATGGAATTCCCGCTTCTTTTCTCTTTTGGAAATTGAACGTAGCATTAAAAGAAACAAGAACATGCCACTGCCGGGTCCTGATGAACTAATTAATGTAAAACAGCTCATAGAAGATTACAAAAAGGGCGATAAGGAAACCGTCGCGGCTGTCGAAGAAAGCGCAAAAAGAAATGCCATCACCATTTTTGGTTTAGCGACAATTTTGGATATTGACCATATCGTCATCGGAGGCGAAATCTTAGAAATCGGAAGCCAATATCTAGATTTAATAAGAAAGGGTATTGATGAATTTTCCACTTCTGAAATAAGAACGAGGATTCTCGCTTCCGGTTTGAATAACGAACATTCAACAATAGGATCGTGCCATCAAGCAACATCTATCTATTTTTTAGAGGCTATTGAGGCATTCACCAAAAAGCGTTTCAATTTATCCGAATTTTCATTAGGCGAAGAATACAGAGATATTTAAGGTAAGTCTTTTTTTTGAAGATTATTGGTCGCAATGATTATTTATGGTCTATTTGGAAAAAGGCACTAACGTCTTCTCAACTAAAGAATGTCAAAAATACATAAGGGCCGTCATCATATCTTCTTGAGGCTATCGTAATTTCGAGCGATTAAGAAAGCGGCAATGCATATTTTCGCCTAGTCAGAACCCCATAAAGAAAAGACCTGAGAATTGCTTCCCGGATCTTCCTACTCTATTTCATATAAGCCTTGAAATTATGACTTTGAGTATTTTTATCAACAAAATAAATTCGATTAATACAATCTTTTAGTCAACAATTGTAATGTCTTTAATAAAGCCCATGGCTTCGTTCCATCTGCCAAGAACCAATTTTGTTGGCGCGACAGAGAAACCGGATGCAGCTAGCTTGACTAACCAATACCCATCATCACTCATCTTCATGAAGATAACGCCATCCGCAGCATAACCAGCTGTATTTCTCACGCCAGTATTATTAATAATACTGTTATAATTCTTGACTTCGGTGCTGCTATTGAAAACAAACAAATTTACTGTGTAATTAGTAGGGGCTTTGTATTCTTTAATTTTGAATTGAACCGACTTTCCAGCAGGAATCTGACTACCGTCAGCGGTTAATGGAATCGATGTCCACTGATATGAGTTTGAGCTGCCATTTGCGTTTGAAAAGCCAAATAAACCTTCTTCGGCTACTATTCTATCGATATAAACGGTTTGCTCCACCGTGTTGTTCTCACCAAAGGGGAATGTTATATGGATGTTGTTAACGACTGACAAATTTTTGCCGCTTATCATTTTTGCCGCAAATTGATTCGCACTAATTGTAACTGCGCGATAATTATTATCAAGATTACCTACTCCAGCCCAAGCATCACCAATATGAACGTCAAACGCGGTGTTTAAAGCATCCCATCCATTGCAAAGCACCACCTTTAAATCAGGGAAAAGATTTGTCACTTTTATTAAGATGATCAAATTTTTGTTTGTCAAATCGTAATCTTGATGTAGATAGAAAAACGGTCCAGAATACCCTCCGCTATAACCTGCCGGAGCAACAAGTTTTGCTGCATAGCCAGAATCAGATAACGCTAAATCTGTAGTATTATTCAATGCTGTCGTCATACCCGTAGGGACACCAGAAAATTCATAATCTGTCAGCAAGTCACCCGTGCGTGTTTCAAGAACCTGCTTCTCATTTTCCGTGCTCGTTTCTTCGCAAGAGTAGTTTATTACAATAGACCCTATATAATTAGCGGTGCTACCGCTAAGCGTCTCAATTCTAAAATAATTCGCCGGTACCACCGTATTGATTGTGTAAGTCGTCTTTTCCCAGCCTGAAGCCCAAGACCC
>JBAZDT010000003.1:0-17512 GCA_041654325.1 Bacilli bacterium
GATACAATGAATAGACCAGGATGGATTGAGGTCGTGACTGGTCCGATGTTTGCAGGCAAAAGTGAAGAATTGATTCGGCGCATTAAACGCCTTGAATACGCGAAGAAGAAGGTCTTGGTCTTTCGTCCTAGAATTGACAATCGCTATTCAGAAGACGAGGTGGTGAGCCACAGCAACAACCGTCGGAAATCAATTTTAATCGACAAGGCGGCGGATATTCTCAAACATCTTGAGGCCGATACCTATGCTATCGTGGTTGATGAAATCCAATTTTTGGACGCTGATATCGTCGATATCAGCGAACATCTTGCCAATCGCGGAGTGCGCGTCATCTTAGGCGGTCTCGACACCGATTTTCGCGGCGAAGCTTTCAAGATCACATCCGAGGCGATGGCGAAAGCCGAATTCGTGACCAAGTTGACGGCGATTTGCGTCCGCTGCGGCTCGCCGGCGACGAAGACGCAAAGAATTGTCGATGGCAAACCCGCTCACTATGACGATCCAATTGTTGTGGTGGCGGCTTCGGAAGCTTATGAACCGCGCTGCCGTCATTGCCATGAAGTGCTTGGAAAAGCAAAATAGTCCTTCATGCGCTTGCGTTATATTATTTGATAACAATATCGATTTATGCTAATATTGCTCTCGCGTTGAGGACTAATAAAGGAGTTGGTTGTTAATGCCTGACCCTCGATCGTGGCTCTATATATTATTTATTTTTTTATTGCTGATAGCATCGGGGTTCTTCTCGGCCACTGAAACCGCATTTGCGGCGATGAACCAATTCCGCATGAAAGTTAAAGCGGATGAAGGTAGCAAGACGGCTCGCTTAGTCGTCAAAATACACGAAAAATATGATCGGACGCTTATTGCGACTCTGATTGGAAATAATATTGTCGCTATTCTTTCTTCGGTCATCGCGACCATCCTTTTTCTAATGTTTTTGAAAGGTGTCCTCGCCGATGAAATAGTATCGATTATTTCGACGGTCGTCATCACCATCATCTTCTATCTTTTCGGAGACACAATTCCAAAATTTATCGCTAAAGCGATGCCTGACAAAGTAGCGATGTTTTCGAGCTCTATTATCTATCTTTTCCAAAATGCAATTTTTCCGATCGTGATCATTTTTCAAGGCATCGTCTGGCTCGTCTATAAAATCTTTCGCGTCAAAGAACGGCCGACCCTTACCGAAGAGGATTTTACCAATATCGTCGAATCGATTGAAGAAGAAGGCCTCATCGAAGAAAACGAATCGGATATCATCTATGCTTCATTGGAATTCGTCGATACATCCGTCAAGGAAGTTCTGACACCTCAATCTAAGATGTTCGCCGTCGATATCGTCGGTTTGACCCACGAAGCACTAAATCAGCATCTTTTGAAAACCAATTATTCGCGCATACCCGTCTATCGCGGGAATATCGACAACGTCATCGGTATTCTCCATGTTAAGACCTATCTTCATAAATACTTGAAGAACCGGCAAATATCCATCGAATCGACTTTGCGAAAGCCGTATTTTGTATCGACGAAAATCATGATGGACGAGATGATTGAAGGTTTTAAAAAGCATCAGACGCATATCGCCATCGTCCGCAGCGAGAGCAACAAGGTTTTGGGCATGGTGACGATGGAAGACGTCCTCGAAGAATTAGTCGGGGATATAAACGAACCCAATCCAAAGGTTTCTAAAGGTGGTGCCAAGCAATGACGCCGCTTGAGATAATCGTCTTAATCGCAATCGGCATCATGGTTATTATGTCGGCATTTTTTAGCGCCGCCGACATGGTGTATAGTTCCGTCGACAAACTGAGGTTAAAAAAAGATGTCGAAAAAGGGAGCAAAACAGCCAAGATTGCTCTACAATTTGCCGAACAATACGACAAGACAATCGCGACGATTTTATTCTCCAACAACCTTGTCAATATCGCCGCATCCTCCTTGGCCAGCATCTCCTTTTTTGGTGATAAATTGGGACCAGAGTTAATCACTTTGATCATGTTTTTAATCATCGTGACTTTCGCCGAGATTATCCCTAAGACCATCGGCCGCATTTATTCTCACGGCCTTGCGATTCTATTCGCTTATCCGATTCTCGTTTTCAAATTTCTCTTCTTCCCGTTTGTCTATGGCACGAGCGCTCTCGGCCGCCTGATTGTTTCGCCCCTTTATAAAAAAGCGCACGACGAGCAAGAAAGCGTCAGCGATGACGAGTTGCAGGAAATGGTCGACACGATCGAGGAAGAAGGCGTTATCGACGAAGATCAAGGCGACTTGCTTCGCTCAGCGATCACCTTCATGGATACGCAAGCTTATGAGATTATGACGCCACGCGTCGATATGTTCGCCTTTGATATCGAGGACGATATTCAAGAGTTAATCAACGGCGAGAACATTTTCATGTATTCGCGCGTTCCAGCATATGAAGGAACAATTGATAACATCATCGGCATTCTGCCGACTAAACTGCTTCTTAAAGCGATGCTCGAAGGTAGCGAAATCGACGTTCGTTCCTTACTTACCCCGGTTTCGTTTGTTCCGCGCTCGATGAATATCTCGACCATTTTGCAGGATTTCAAAAACACCCATAATCATATCGCCATCGTCAAAGACGAATATGGTGGCACCGAAGGGCTGATTACCCTTGAAGATATCGTTGAGGAGTTAGTCGGCGATATTTGGGACGAGACCGATGAAATCGAAGAGGAAGCTACCGAATTAGAAGACGGTGTCTATATTATCGATGGGGCGATGAACATCGAAGACTTCTTTGATTTGGTCAACCTCAAACTCGACGAAGAAGCCGATTATTCAACCGTCAGCGGATGGTGTGTGGCCACTCTTGAGCGGTTCGCCAAAGTCGGAGATACTTTCCAACATCGCAATTTGCAGGTCAAAGTTATCGAAGCTGACGAATTTACCGTCGAAAAAATCCGCGTCAAAGTTCTTCCGCGAGAAGAAAGAGACGAAGACTAACAAACGCGTCGGCTTTTTAGCAAGGCTAAGTCTTTGCTTTTTTTGATAGTAAAAAAAAGATAAACTGCTAAAATACATGAGGAGAAAAAATGTTGAGAATTGGCAAAAGTAGCAAGATGACGCCGCGGCCGGACAATGAGCCGAATTTTGATCCGAACAATAATGTCGATCGGAAAATTGTTGTGTTAGTCATCGTCTCGCTACTCATCGTCGCTCTTTTGGTCGTCGGGCTTATCATTCTTTACAAATCGAATATATGGGTGGCTTAAGACACTTAAAATATATAAACAGCCATCTAGGTGACTTGACAGGCCGCACCATCGTCATTACCGGTGCCAATAGTGGTATCGGCTTTTACGCTTCCCGCTATTTAGCCTACAAAGGAGCGACCATCGTCATGGCCTGCCGCAATCAGAAAAAGGCCGAATTAGCCAAGAGTTTAATTCTTGAAGAAATTAAGAATGCCAATATCGATATTTTATCGCTTGACCAAGCTTCTTTTTCCAGCATCGAAAAATTCGCCGAAGAATTGAAAGGCAAATATGCGAAAATCGACTCTTTTGTCTTCAATGCTGGTATTTTCCATCCGAAGAAAGACGCAGTGACAAGCGATGGTTACCCTTTGACGATCGGCACAAATTATCTTGGCACTTTTTATCTGATGGAATTATTAATGCCCTATTTTAAACAAATGGATAAAGTTAACGTTGTCTGCGTCGGGACAATTGCCAATCATAATGCCCGCCAGTTCAGCGCGGAGAAATATTTCTTTAACCATGATTTAACCCTTTATGACCAATATGCGCTCTCGAAACGGTTGATGATGTCAAATCATTATTTTTACATGAACCAACCTTCGATGAATGGCATCTTCTCCATGACCCACCCAGGCATCGCCTCAACGAACATCGTCAGCGGCTCGTCCAATTCCTTTCCGCGGTGGTTTTCGCGCCTTGCTCGGGCCTTTATGAGCTTTTTCATGCACAATCCAGAGAAAGCAGCTCTTGGTATCGTCCTATGTGCATCTAATGAAGGCAATCACGGCCAGTATTTAGCTCCTCGTGGGCTATGGGAAATTCGCGGCTATCCAGTCGTTAAAAAGATGCCCAAGCGCCTGATGAGCGAGGCCGATGCGATTCATAGGGAAACCCTCGCATATTTTCATAGTATAGGAAAACTGCAATAATGCTGCTCGTAGATAATGTCACTTTACAATTTGGCGGGCGAGTTCTTTTTAAGAACGTCCATCTTACTTTTGACAAAGGAAATTGCTACGGCATCATCGGGGCCAACGGAACCGGCAAGTCGACTTTCCTCCAAATTCTCACCGGCGATTTGGAACCGAATAAGGGCGATGTAGTCGTCACGGACAAGGAACGGATTTCATCCTTAAAACAAGATCACCATGCCTATGATGATTTTCGCGTTGTCGATGCTGTTTTGGAAGGCCATCAACGTCTTGTCGCAATTCAAAAAGAGCGCAATCGACTATATAGTAAAAGTGATTTTAGCGACGAGGATGGCTTAAAAGCCGCGGAGCTTGAACTCGAATATGCCGAGATAAATGGCTATGAAGCCGAAAGTGAAGCTCGGGCCCTTCTTAGTTCTCTTGGCATCGTCATCGAAGACCATGACCGTTTAGTGAAGGAACTCGATCAACGGCAAATCGTCAAAGTATTGCTCGCGCAGGCTTTGTTTGGTAATCCCGATATTTTGATTCTTGACGAACCGACTAACGACCTTGATATGCAAGCGACGAAATGGCTCGAAACCTTTCTATACAATTTCGACAATATCGTGATTATCGTCTCGCACGATCGCCATTTTCTCAACAAAGTATGCACGAGAATTCTTGATGTCGACTACGGAAAGATCACCTCTTATGTCGGTAACTATGACTTCTGGTATCAGTCAAGCCAACTAGTTCTTGAACAATCAAAACGCGAAAATGTCAAAAAAGAAACGCGGATGAAAGAACTTGAGCAGTTTATCGCCCGCTTCTCGGCAAACGCCTCCAAATCAAAACAGGCGACTTCGCGAAAAAAAGAACTGGAAAAAATCACTCTTGATGATTTAAAGCCATCGAGCCGACGCTATCCATTTGTGGAGTGGAAGTTCGAAAAAGAAGTCGGAAACAATGTTCTGGAGATTAAAAACCTTTCAAAACACGGCTATTTCGAGAATCTTTCCTTGACGATCAATCGCGGTGACAAAGTCGCGTTTATCGCTGATAACAATCAAATTTTGACCAAACTCTTTGATGTCTTGGCCGGCGTTGACTCACCCGACAAAGGTGAATATCGCTTTGGGGTGACGATTACCCCGACGTATTTCCCAAGCGATAACACAACTTTTTTCAAAGGTCATGATGAGGATTTAGTCGAATGGATTCGACCGTATTCGAAAGACCAGAGCGAGACGACGTTGCGCGGATGGCTCGGAAGAATGCTCTTTTCTGGCGACGAGGCCAAGAAACCCGTCAATGTCCTATCAGGTGGCGAACGTGTTCGTCTAATGCTCGCGCGCATGATGCTTGTCGCGGGCAATCTGCTCATTCTTGACGATCCGACCAACCATCTTGACCTAGAAGCGATTACGGCCCTTAACAAAGGTATGGCAAATTACCGAGGAGTAATCCTTTTCACGTCGCATGACCACGAGTTAATTCAGACAGTTGCCAATCGCATCATCTACATCAAAGAAAAAGTTGTCTACGATAAGTACACAACTTATGATGAGTATATCGATCAATTAACGGATAAATAATTAACGGAGGGCGCGGAGGTATTTTTGATAGATATCATCAGCTGCTTCTTCGAGCGTGTTTTCTTCATTCCTAATAACAAAATGCGTGAAACCAACATTGTTTAACGCGAAATCGTCTTTGTCGTTGATGATTCGTTTTAAGGCGCTTTCCTGGCTATCGCCACGCATCAGCATTCTCTTGTAACGTGTGTCCTCATCTGTCTGAATCAAAAACGAAATCACCCGCGGATCGTTTAGGGCTAAAAAAGCTTTCAAGCCATTGGGGTCGACGATTACGGCTTTATTGTCATGGACCTGCGATTTCGAGCATCCGTAATAGTTGCCGTTATAGAGTGTGTTCTCGACGAAAGCCCCTTTGTTTTTTAACTTAAGAAACTCCTCTTTATCGACAAAAAAATAGTCTAAACCATCTTTTTCGCCTTCCCGCATTTTTCGCGTAGTGTGCGTTATAGCTTTGACGATGCCATATTTTTTGGCGAGGATTTTGGCAATTTCCGTTTTGCCGCTTGCAGACGCGCCGACAAGAATTATCATATTAAATATTATAGATTATCAACTGTGTCTTAGAAAGGTCTTTTAACTTGAGAATTTTTGTATGAAGAATGGTGATAAAATAGCCTTAATAGTTCATCGATAAATGCATTTTAATGATCACTATTTCCCTTCTTATGGCATCAACTTTCATCCCAGAAACAGTATATATAGAGGCCATCGTCATGCTTTCATGCTATTTATCATCATCCAGTCAGGATACCTCCCAAATTATGTGTGCTATGAAAAACAATAGATCAAGAAAGCGAGATGGAGGCGCCATCCATTTGGTAAAAAATGGAGCATTTGTTCTTTTTAGCACTTAAGAATAAGTAAAGGGGAAAGGGGGGAGTGTTGTTTGGGAAAGCGAAGGACCAAACTCAAGTTTAAGTTGTTGTGCGAAGAAACAAGACAAGTCGCAAGGCTATATTTCCGCGCTTTGAATTCGGTGATACTAAAAGACGGAAAATACGATCTGAACATGGCGATTAAAGAGCGGCGGGAGATGAGCGATGATATTCATCGTCTCTATACGCAAAAGATTGAAGATGCTTTTCGCAAATTGGATGTCGATTCACAGCGAATCATTAACAATGATTTCTTCTTCAACAACTACAAATTCTGGTGGATTGAGCTTTATTCAACTTCGACATATTATCGCTTAAAGCGAACAGCCATATGTAGATTTCTTGATCGCATAGATTAGCCAATGGACAATAAAAGAAAAGTTTGTTCTATCCTTTTTAGCATGCCTATCTTGCTGACCTTATTTGGCGCGCAGTTCGCGCCGGTTTCGGGCTGGCGTTCTTTTGTCATCAAACCATTGGACTTGCAGGAAGATCAACCGATCAAATTCACCTACCAAGCGGTTTCTAGACCGAATAAGAAAACATTTATCATACAGATATATCTAAAAAACGCTAAGTATCCTGAAAGAATATTAAGTTTTTACGAAATTGTGGAAACGGAGAGTTTCGTCGAACAAATCACGCGTGTTTTCGTATTTCCAAAAGGAGCGATGACAGCGGGGGTTAACGAGTTATCCTTCACGTGTACTCACGATGGCGTATCGCAGACGATCGTCGCTGAAGCATACCCAAAAACGAGGGCCTTGATCGAACCGCATATCGAGGATGGCCAAAGCATTTATGCGTCCCCCTTTAACTATCTTGAATTGTCTGACGGAATCTTAGAAAAAAAGCGCGACTATATCGAATTTATCGGATATAAAAACGTTATCGATGATGAATATTATCACCGACTTAATTTATCTTCGTTGTCATTCTTCTACCGCGGTCAAGAATTCGTTTATCAAAAAGCGCTGTTTCTTATCCATAATCGCGGCGATTACTACTCGCATCTAGAGGAGAGCGATATTCCTGGCTATCGGCAAATTCCGCTGCATCTTATGCGCAGCGATGACGAGTATTCCTTTGCCTTTTTAAGTCCCCTTTACGTCGAGCCATCGACGCTTCTGATGTCTCTATCTCCTGCTGATGGCTTCATACCAACGAACTATTTCTATTTCCCAAGAGAGAAATATACCAGCGAACGCGATGTTCGAATGCAAATAATCGTCACATCGTGTGGAATCAACGAATGCCAAATATCCTACAAATTCACGTATTTCTCCTACTTGAAATTGATCGGCGACTGCCGAGATTCGAAATATTGTATCTCAACGTCTTTGACCAATGTCGATGACGACTTAACGGATTGGAATCGATTCACCTATGATTAACATTTGGTTGTCGCTAATCGCGCTTTTTATGTGTTTATCCGGTTTTTCCTTAGCTTATCAAATTAGTGGAATAAATCGTACTTTCCTCCTATTGCCTAAAGGCATCATCGAGATGAGCGTGGTCGTAATCGCCGATGAAGAAGGATATGCTCCGTATTATGATGAAAACTACCTTGAAGAAAAAACCATTGACTATTTCACGATCAATCTAGAAAAGTATGTCGAGGAATTTCAGATGGCCTTCTCCTATTTTCAGCACCATCTAGACAGCTCGTCGCACTTGGGAAAAAATGATGGCGTCGTCATCGGTCTAAAAGCTTATATGATTTTCGGCTTCGAATATCAAAACGCTCTTTCGTTTGTGATTAATGCCCATGAATAACGATTTCACCAAAAGAATAACCTCGTATATCCAAAATTCCTTTCTCAAACCATTATTGGAGGATGATATGGTCACCGATATTTCCTTTAATGGAAAGGACATTTTCTATCAGCATAATCTGCTCGGGAGAAGAAAGAGCGATATCAGGATTTCGATAACGGAAGTGATGTATTTCCTAAGACAAATTGCCAATTTAGGAGAAAAGCAGTTTTCTTACAGCGAACCGATTTTAGACATGAGTTTTGATTGTTACCGCTTGAACGCCGTCCATTATTCGCTCGGCCGTTATCACAACGAAAAATCCGTGACTTTTTCGATTCGCATCGCTTCGGTTAAACCGCGAATTTCTCTCAATGGATCTTTTATGCCTAATGCCATCGCCTATTTTCTCGAGTCGCTTGTTTTAGCTCAGCAGTCAATTGTGATCGGCGGGCAAACCGGAAGCGGCAAGACCGAACTCCAAAAATACTTATTAAGTCGGATCAGAAAATGCTCACGAGTTATTATCATCGATAATGTTCAAGAGCTAACCTTTACCGATTTTGCGGAGAATCTCGACATCACGAATTGGCAAGTGAATCATCATCTTGCCCAAGGGACCTTTCAAGAGCTAATACGCAACGCCCTTCGCAATAATCCCGATTGGCTTATCGTCGCCGAAAGCCGAGGCAAGGAAATGATCGATGTCTTGAATGCGGCGATGACGGGACACCCGGTAATAACGACAATCCACGCTAAAAAGGCCGAGGCGATCCCGCAGCGAATGGCGCGCATGATATTGATGAATGGCGATGACACAAAATACGAGGACGCTCTCAACGACATCTATGAGCATTTCCGCTATTTTATCTATGTGCGCCGCGCTATTGATGATCAAGGCCACATTCTGCGCTTTGTCGAGTCTTTTTTCGAATATGACAGCAAAACGAAAGAAATGCATAGTATTTATGAATTAAATAAGGGAGTGGAAAACTATAACCGGCCAACTTACGAGACGGCGCAGATAATTAAGGAAGGGCCGCATGGTTTGACTCTTCTTGAGGTTTTCAAAGGATGAAAATCACTGTAGTCATTATCATTGTTTCTCTCGCACTTGGTCTTTTTGCCTTTATTTCCAGTGGAAATTGGATTCTCGCGGCAATTATGACGACCGTTTTCAGCGTCTATGGGCTGCTGCACGTCCATCGAAAGATCAATCGCCATTTCGCCTTTGTACAAAGCGCGCATGAGTGCCAGCGCTTTATCAATACTATCCTTCTATCGATGAGCGTGCGCAATTCTTTAAATGAAGCCTTCGAAAACGCCACCGTTTTTGCCGACGGGCGGTTGAAAGAAGAAATTGCCCACATTGAAGGTTTGTCGACTCGCGAAAAGATTGATTACCTCAACAAGTATTTCCATTTTGATATCTATTATATGTTTCTCAACATTCTGACTCTGTTCGAAGAGCAAGGCGGGAGCATCTTGTCGATGAGCGAATCATTAATCAAGGAAGTGCATCGTCTTGAAGAGACGCTGATCACGTTTTCAAGCATGGTTCGCCACAAAATAGTCGAGTTTATCGTTTTGTGGCTCATCACGTTATCAATTATTGTGTTCATGCATTTCGGTTTAGCCACTTTTTACAAGCAGATGCTCAACGGCTACATCGTGATCATCATGACTTCCATCCTCTATTTGCTTTTGCTCATCTCGCTTCATCTCGCCATCGCGAAATTCACCAACTTTTCATTCATCGAAGGCAATCACCATGAAACTATTTAAGAAAGTCATCGAAAGCGCTGGCTTAAATTACAAAAAGGAAATCCGGAAGTTAGCTCTGATTTTGCTTGCCATCACTTTGATCGCGGGCGTGATTATCGGATTGTTCGGTAAGCCAATTCATCTCCTTTTGCTTTTAGGAATCGACGTTACGATTTGTCTTGTTTTCTATATCAAGTACCAAAATCTATCCGCGAATAAAAAATTTGCAATGCAACGAGAATTTGTGAAGCTTTTCACATATTTTGAAATCTATATCTATAACGGCATCAACGTCTACAAATCGCTGCAAGAATTGATGAATTTTGCCTCCGCAACGATGAAAGACCACCTCGAAATTCTTGTAGCGAAGATCGATGAAGACAAGACGGTGTCGCCTTTTCTTGAATACGCCAAAAAATTTGATTCCCTGATAATCGAACAAACGATGATCAGCATTTTCCAAATGATCGATCAAGGAAGCGACGGGCTGAGAATCATCCATTTTCAAAACCTTTTTGGTAAAATCGCCGAACAGTATTACGACGACGAGATCGCTAAAGCCCGGAAAAGTTTTGACTCTCTGAACGTCCTACCTCTTTTGGGAGCTGGAATCATCACGATGATGATTACTGTCGGCATCGTCTTTATGATTGGAGACATGGTCGGTGGCTTCTAAACTCGGGCTCATCCTGTCGTTTCTCTTTGTCATCAATGTTTTTATCCTCTTTGGTGATTTAATAAACATTCAGATTATCTATGCGAATCTTGATGCGGTTTCCATGACCGCTGGACAGTTGATAGTCGTTAATGGGGGGATAACCCACGAAGTGGCCGATTACGTCGCCGAATATGCAAATGGGGAGATAAAATGCCGAAATAACTGCACGCCGCGCTTTGGCGATACTTACATATATGATGTGACGACTAGTTATGAGGCGATAATCATCAGCGATGAACCGCTGATTATCACCATCACAAGGAGCGTTGTCATCGGCTATTACAATTAAAAGAAAGGAGATTGTATGTCAGAGATTAAAGGGCAACTGTTAGGCGTGTTGCTCGTCGTGATGATTTTCGCCGGAATCAGCGGTGCGCTGATGTTTGCCTTCGAAAACGCCACTCAGGAAGTTGCGGATAAAATCGAAGCGCCAATTAGCGCGACTTCGGCGCAAAGCGTGATCGCCATCGACTATCAAGGGCTTTAAGCCCTTTTTTGTTATGTCTAAAAAAATACTCACGGAAAGATTTTTTTGCTATAATACAACGGAGTAGGAGCATATCATGGCCAGAGCAAACAACGTACTCGAAAAGTTTAAAGCAAGACTCAATATTCAGACAATCGATGAATCGAAGACCCTCAAAGACTACGGACTCGATTCTTTAGATATGGTTGAGTTGATCCTCGAGTTGGAAGATGAATACAAGATTAAATTTACCGACGAGGAAATGATTTCCATTCAAACGATTGGCGAGCTGATAGCAGCGATCCACAAGAAGTGCGGCACTGAGTAAATCTTCATTGCATCTCAAATTATAATTTGATAATATACTTCTTGCGTTATTCTCGCGAATAACACGCCTACCTAGCTCAGTTGGTAGAGCAATCGGCTGTTAACCGATCGGTCATAGGTTCGAGCCCTATGGTAGGCGCCACTTTAGTGGCCCGTTGGAGAAGTGGCTTAACTCACATGCCTTTCACGCATGCATTCATGGGTTCGAATCCCGTACGGGTCACCAATATCTCAAGTCAAATCTATTTCTGTGGAGAGATAGGTTTTTTCTTTTATTGGCAAAGAATAAAGCCATTATTGATATTACTGCATGTTATATTTTACGAAATTCAAAAATGCGCAACGCCGCGGAATAATCGATTGTTTTTGTATGCTTTTTGATGATAACGCGCATTAAAATGCTACTTTTCGATACTATTAATGTTATAACACTATGGTTTTAATGACTTTGAAATTCTTGTCAACAACCGTAAAGTTAGCTAGATTGCCAACCTTAATCGCTCCTATATTATTAATATTTAAGTTTTTCGCGGGGTTCTTCGTGACTAAATCGATGATCTCCGTAAAAGATAGCTGTGGCATGATTTTCGCTATATTAGCTAGAGCTTCGTCAAGACGCAAAACGCTTCCGGCCAAGACCCCGGAATCAAGTCGCGCCGTTCCGTCTTTTACCAAAACGTTCTGTCCACCTAATGAGTAATGGCCATCCGGCAAGTATTTGGCTTCCATGGAATCGCTGACCAGAATAATCCGCTCCTTGCCTTTGGTTTTGAAAAGCAAGCGAACAGCATCGGGACTAACATGTTTTAAATCGGCAATCAATTCAGTCATCACCGAATCATCCAGCATGATTTCGCCTAGCAAGCCGACATCGCGATGATGGATTCCGCGCATCGCGTTATAGCAGTGAGTTGCTAGTCTTGCTCCCTGCGCGATTGCTTCCCTGGCTTGTTCCGCATTTGCGTCCGAGTGACCTAGCGAAGGGACAATATCGTTCTTAATTAATGTTGGGATAATGTTTTCGCCTCCTCGTTCGCATGCAAAAGTGACGATTCGCAAATTATTTTTTGAGGATTCAATAAAATGCTTAAGAATATCCTCATCACAATCCATTAGAAACTTAGGATTTTGGGCTCCGCAGTATTTCTCCGACAAAAACGGTCCTTCGAGATGGATTCCGACGATCATCGCTTCCCCCTTGTCGGGAACATAAGTAGCAATATTTTGTAGAGCCGTTTTGATATCTTCGATTCCCATCGACATAGTTGTTGGGCAAAAATAGGTCACGCCTTCATTTGGCAAATGAGAAGCGATTTCTCTAAGAGCGGTGGGGGTGGCTTCCATGACGTCATGTCCAAACGCTCCGTGAATGTGTTCATCGATGAATCCGGGTACAAGAATTAGATTATCGGGCAATGAATCTAAATTTTCCTCGTTTACATTGCCAATTTTGGCAATTTGGTGGTTTTCGACCAGCAAGGATGTTTTAATGACGCCCTTGCCTTCGACATATATGTTTGTCTCTTTGAATCCTTTCATATTTCTCCTTCCACGACTGTTTATAGCGACTCCCTTTATTATCTACATTTATTTAATGTTAATAGTCTCGTCGATATCTGGCAGGAAGTAAGCCCCAATCACTCCGGAAGCATTTCCAAAAACAGTTAATCGGACATTTGCATGTCTACCGTTGATCATTTTCATAATCGCTTCTCGGTTTTCGGATAAGCCTCCGCCGATAATGATGTAATTAGGTTGTACTTCATCTTGTATTAAGTCAAGAAGCATATTTAGATAGCGTCCGTATTCGTTCATTACACAAGAGGCTTCTTCGTTATTGTTGATAAACAATTGGAAGATGTTTTCGAGATTTAAACTTGGAAACGGAGTCATCAGTTGACACAGGCTCGAAAGCGAAAGATATGCTTCAGCAGAACCGTGTTCATTCGCCCCCTTTAAGTATCTTCCATTTGGAACAATAATCCTATAGCCCCAGTTCGTTTTCTTGCTGCGATCGAGCTTACCATTAATAATGGAAGCTCCACCGACACCTGTGCCCAAAGTCAATAAGGTGATGTTTGATGAATCAGGATAATTCTTCTTCTCCGCAAGAAGATGGCAGTAAGCATCATTTTCGATAAAAGCCGGAATATGATAATGACTTTCGATGACCTCTTTTAGGCATAGACCAGTCCAACCGCGAAGATTATCTGAGGCGTAGAGTATAATCCCCTGTTTTGGATCGATTTCTCCGGCGGTCGAAACACAGATGGCTTCCACTGATTGGTCCATCAGCGAGTCGATTAGAGCAAACAACGAGCGCAAAATCGCTTCTCTTCCTTTGCTTCCGAAACTTGGAATCTTATCAAAGCGAATCATGGCGCCATCTCGCAAAAGGCCACCCTTAATAAAGGTCCCGCCGATATCAACAGCTATGCGAATATTCTTTGTCGAATTCATTTTCTCACCATAATCCCGTCGATATAAAAATGCTGATCACGATTTTCGTTTTGTCACCAATTATCAAGATACAACCTTGAAGCAATTTAATAGTTTCCTTTTCGTGATTATTAATTAGTAATCTCAGTTAATTACTCCCCATATCTACAAGCATAAAACACCGTATAATAATTTTCCACTATTTATCATTTTTGATACAGTTTTGTCGCATATTATATGAATTCCTGTTGCGCAAACGTGTTTATGAGGTATTATATAAATAGTCAACTCAGTTAACAAAAGGGGGTCTCTTAATGCGGAAGTCATTATTTATGCTCTTGGTCGTAAGCGCTTCGGTAAGTCTTGTCGGATGCGATGGTTCTGCACTTGAAAACCAACTTAATATCGCCATTTTCCTGGGTGGATATGGACAGGTTTGGGCCAATAATCTAGCCCGCCAATTCGAAGCCGAAAATGAAGGAGTGAGCGTTCATGTCGAAGCAACTCCCGAATTAGCCGCCGAGATTCCCAATCGCCTTCAAAACGGAAGCGATGATGATATATTCTTTTCTCATGGTATCCAGTGGGAAAGAATGGCGGTTCAAGGTTACATCGAAAATCTTGATGATTTATATCAGCAAGAAGTAGAAGATGGAATTACTCTACAACAAAGAATTGAACCTAGTTTGCTTTCTACTTCGCTTTTCAATGGCCACTATTATAAATTGCCTTGGACCAATGGCGCCGGCGGTCTTGTCTATAATGCGAAAATGTTTAGAGAACATGGTTGGACTGTGCCGACAACATACGATGAATTGATGGCTTTATGTGAAACAATTTATCAAGCCAATATCAAAGTCGATCCGACCAACACGAAACCTAATGCCCCGACAATCAAGCCTTTTGTTTGGTCGCAAGAAACATATTATTGGGATTATATAGTCTTCGATTGGTGGGCCCAACTTGCTGGAACGGATTTTTTCACCGATTATGTCAAAGTCGATTCACCTGAATTATTCAATCCGAATACATATCCATATCAAGAAGAAGCTTTTTCGAAATGGGTTGATTTAGTGGCGAAAAAACCTTGGTATTCAATGGAAGATTCAGCTGGCAAGCAATATATGGCCGCGCAAATGGATTTTCTTAACGGCTATGCCGCGATGATTCCTTGCGCCCAATGGATCGAATCAGAAATGTCTGATAACATTGATCCAACTAGAGTTGAAATGCGGATGATGCCTTCGCCTTTATTGCCTAACGCCAAAACTGATGGAAGCGAAAATCCAGTCAAAGTCAGTTTTGCTGTCGGCGCCGGGGACTCTGTCATAATTCCCAAAAATGCTCCTCACAAAAACCTAGCTAAGCAATTTTTGCTCTTCTTGGCAAAAAAAGACTCGCTTAAAACATTCACCGAAAAGACGCACGGTGTCATGCTCGGCATGGATTATTCGGATATCGATTTTACCGAAAGTGACCTGACGCCTTTCGCACAGGACGTTATCGATATTAATATAAATAGTCAGAAGTTCAATTTATACAGCAATTCGCTGTTAGTTCTCGATAGCAAAATCGATATCGAATGGGCACCCGAGAATATTCAGCCTTATTCAACGTATGCAAATTACTATAATAACCGTGATTACATCGCTGATCCCGAAGGTTGGTTGGTCGCTAACGAAAAAGACATTCATGCCGATTTTGTCCTCGTATATCAGAATATTGCCGCCAACTGGGATCGCTGGATGAACGAAGTTCAAGTATAAGCCTTGAGTAGTAAGCACCATGAAATTAAAGAAATTCAAATTAAACAAGAAGATGTCGCGGATTCTTTTCATGGTTGTCATGCTTCTTATCCCGGTTTCGCAGTTTGTGGTCTTTTGGGTTTATGTGAACATCGACATGATTTTCATGACTTTCCAGAAGTTTAGCTGGACAACAGGCGACTATGCTTTCATTGGTTTTTCAAACTATCAAAGAGTCTTTGAAGACATTTTCACGGATCCGCTCGTCCAACGACGTCTCTTCAATTCCTTTCTCTATATGCCGATAAGCTGTTTTGTCATTCTTCCGCTATCCATGCTTTTCTCTTACTGGCTTTATAAGCGAGTACCACTTGCCGGCTTTTTCCGCATTATTTATTTTCTCCCTTCGATTTTGCCCATTGCCGTCCTGACGATGGTTTATGCGTTCATGTTTGATTCGACTTTGGGACCGATTTATTCCGTTATCCGCTTCTTGCAGAACTTCTTCGATCCCGGTTCGGTGGGGTTGACGTTTTTTGGCCAATACCCAAACAATCAAATAATGATTCTCCTATATTGCGTCTGGGTTGGTCTCGGTTTTAACATCATCCTTTTAAATGGCGCGATTACGCGCATCCCCCACGAACTGATTGAAGTGGGGCAGATGGAAGGTATTTCTCTCACACGGGAATTTTTCCAGGTTGTCGTGCCTTTGATTTGGCCGACGATCACAACGACATTTGTCTTGGGCGTGGCAAGCATTTTCACTGTTATGCTCCAGCCGTTAATGTTGACTCCGACTTCTCCAGATACTTCGACCATCTCATTGATTATTTACCAAATGGTACTACGCGACGAGAACCTCCCCGAGATGGCGACTTTCGGTCTAGTCGTTTCCCTTCTGGGCATGCCTTTAATCCTTCTCATAAGGAAAACAATGACCAGCTTATTCAAGGATGTGGATTACTGATGAAGAAAAGATTTCGCACCATGAATAAAGTTCAAAAGGTAATCCTATGGATTGTCTTTGGCGTTTTTTCCATCTACGCGTTATCTCTTCTTTTCCCGTTTGTGTGGATGCTTATCAACTCGTTTAAAACCAACGCTGACTTCTTTGCCGACATCTGGTCATTTCCTCTCCATTTCACTTTAGAAAACTATGGCCGAGCGCTTACCCAATTTACGGTCGGACGCTTTAATTTGCTTACCATGTTTTTAATAAGCATCGGCATCACATTAGCGGCCACGGTTATCAATACCTTGCTTTCTTCGATGGCCGCATACGTCGTGGCTAAATACGAGAACTGGTTCACAAAGGCCCTCTATTCGGTGGCCATCTTCACGATCATCATGCCTTTGGTGGGAACTCTTCCAGCCCAATATCGTTTAATGCAATCGCTCCATCTTGTAAATACCGTATACGGTTTGTTAATTCTTTATTCTGGCTCGTTCGGTTTCACCTTCTTCATCATGCACGGTTTTTTCAAAAGCTTGTCATGGACGTATGCTGAAGCCGCATTCGTCGATGGGGCCAACGATTTTCAAGTTTTTTTCCGTGTTATGTTCCCGATGGCGATGCCGGTCACCATCAGCATGTCGATCATTTACGCCATCGGTATCTGGAACGATTATGTGACACCATCGATCTACCTCAAGCAGATTCCGACTTTGGCGGTCG
>JBAZDT010000004.1:0-17445 GCA_041654325.1 Bacilli bacterium
AAAGGCCCGGATGAATTAACTCCATGAATTCAACCCGATGATGGGCCACCGCGGTTGCCGTCTCGATATCTCATACCCTGAGATTGGCCGGATGCAGACAAGAGCGATTATCGAAGCTGCTTTATTAGCGCAAAAAGATTCCGGTAAGAAAATCACCCCGGAAATCATGATTCCTCTCACTCTCGATGTTAAGGAATTTAACTATGTTAAAGCCCTCATCGTCGAAACCGCTGATAAAGTAATCGCGGAATCAGGTCAAAAACTCGATTACCATGTCGGTACGATGATCGAAATCCCACGCGCTGCACTGCTCGCTGGCGAAATCGCTAAAGAAGCGGCTTTCTTCAGCTTCGGAACCAACGACTTAACGCAGATGACCTATGGTTTCTCGCGTGATGACGCTTCCAAATTCCTACCTGACTACTATGCGAAGAAAATCTTTGCCCAAGATCCATTCCAGACGGTCGACCAACGCGGTGTTGGCCAATTGATTAAAATGTCAGTCGAAAATGGTCGCAAGGCCAATCCTGACCTCCATATCGGCGTCTGCGGAGAGCACGGCGGAGATCCAGTCTCGGTCGAATTCTTCCACAATGTCGGTCTTGATTACGTCAGCTGCTCGCCATTCCGCGTTCCAGTCGCCCGTCTAGCTGCCGCTCAAGCGGCGATTAAGGCTCGCCAAGCGAAAAAATAACGTTCATCGTTAGTAGATAGTCAACTGTTTAACTTCAAAAACCCTCTATTATTAGACAATAGGGGGTTTTCTTTAGCGCTAAGAAAAACGCCCCGAATTATGAGGCGTTTAGTTTCTCTTTTATTTCTTCTGGTTAGCCAACTTTTTTTGCAAGGCTCTTTCGCGAACGACATTGCCATAACCTGGTTTATTTTCTTGTCGGGCGCGAGCGATAGCCATATCGTCTTTGGCGACATTGCGATTGATTGTCGACCCAGCGGCGATGAAGGCGTGGTCTTCAATGATGATAGGCGAGATTAAAGTGCTGCCCGATCCGACGAAGACGTCTTTGCCGATAGTCGTTTTGGTCTTGTTATAGCCATCGTAATTGGCGACGATCGTTCCGCAGCCAATATTCGTTTTTTCGCCAATTTCGACATCGCCTAAATATGATAAATGGGCGGATTTTGCACCATCGTGCAACACGCAGGCTTTGAACTCGACAAAGTTGCCGACCCGAGTGTGGCTTCCAATTGCCGAATGGCCGCGAATGCGGGCAAACGGACCGATTTCGTTGTTATTTTCAAGGGTTGAATCGACGATGTGCGAAAAGAGTATGTCATTTTCATCGCCAATGACGACGTTTTCCAAATATGTTGATGGACCGATGATGTTCTGCTTACCAATCTTTGTCGCGCCTAAAATATGCGTTCCTGGGCGGATGATAGTATCGGGGCCGATGACGACATCGGGGCCGATGAAGGTCGTGTTTGAATCCTCGATCGTCACGCCCGCCAACATGTGCCGTTCGTTAATCTCCCGAGCCATGATATGCGCCGCTTCTTCTAACTGACGGCGGTCATTGATGCCAAGCATCTCACGATAATCGGGGGCGATGGAAGCGCCGATTTTTAGACCGGCATTTTTGAACATCTTGATCAAATCGGTTAAATAGTATTCGCCTTGGGCGTTATTCGGTTGTAGTTTCTTTAGATAAGAAAAAAGCAACGCGTTATCAAAGACGTAAACACCGGCGTTGACCTCGACTATTTTGTTCTGCGCCTCATCGACATCGGCTTGCTCGATGATTTCTTGGACGTTTCCGTCTTTTGCACGAATAATCCGGCCATAGCCGCGAGGATTGGGGACGATCGCTGAGAGCACAGTCAATTTGTTGTTTTCGCGCTCGTGCTGCTCGAGCAATTTCTGAAGGGTTTCCGTTTTTAATAAAGGCGTATCGCCGCAGACAATCAAAGTCTGGCCTTCAAGAGCGGCGAAAAGAGGTGCGGCTTGCATGATAGCGTGACCGGTTCCTTTTTGCTCGTGCTGATAGACGGTTTCCGATTCACCTTTGACGATTTCCTCGGTTAGGGGGGCCCCAAAGCCCACAATCGTGACTTTGCTCTCGATATTAAGCGGCTTCAAAGCATTCAAAACGTATTTGACAAGAGGCACGCCAAGAATCGGATAACTGACTTTTGATTTGTCATCGAGAAGTGATTTCATCCTCGTGCCTTTGCCGGCGGCGAGAATAATGGCGTACGTTTTCATATTTTGCTCCTTAATGTTCGCGTTAATCGGGTATCATAACCCATTTTTGCGTACTTTTTCTCTAATCTGATGAGTTTTTTGGGATCGTTATCGAAAGCGATTACTGAACTCCCGGAACCGCTCATAAAAACGATTTTCAAGCCGTCGTTAAGCAGTGATTCCTTGATTTTGCCAATCTCCGGCAACAGGGCAAATGAAGATGCTTCAAGAGCATTGTGCACCGAAGACGCCAATAGTTCGTCATCGCCAGCAGCAAGTGCGGTGACAACTTGGTCAATATTGCTTTGGATAAGTTCCATATCATCAGCTTTCGCGAAGACGTTTTTCGTCGATAGGCCTTTCACTGGTTTAACGATTAGGACTTGATAGTTTTTCTTAACTTTAATCGGTTCGATAATTTCGCCGATTCCGCGAACTCGTGCCGGAAGGTTAAATAGGCAAAAGGGGACATCGGCCCCAATTGATTTGGCTAATTCAATCTTGTCTTGTTCGCTCGTCTTGATTTTCAAGAGTTGGAACAGGGCATTTAGGATAGCTCCGGCATTGGAACTTCCGCCTGCCAAACCTGCGGATATAGGTATTTCTTTATAGACCCGAATCGCGAATTGCTCTTTGAAATGATACTTCTCGCGAGCTTTGGCGATCGCAATCGTTATGAGGTTGTATTTGGTATCTTCAATTTCGATATCATCACAAGTGATGAATGAATCCTTGGAATCAGGTGGCAAAACCGTTATTTCAATCGAATCATGGAGTTCTAACGGCAAGTTAACCATGTCGAGTTGATGATAACCGTTTTCATCTTTTCCCAACACATTAAGGGCGACGTTAATTTTCGCGTAGGCTTTAATATACATTCATGATTCCTCTTAGCGAATTCATTTTATCTTTGAAGTATTAAAACTTCAATTGTTTTGTCAAAGCTAAATAGGACTTTAAATCAAGATCTTGCGGACGCTTGTCGCCATCGATGGCAAGCAAATTCAAAACGCTATTGGCGTTTTCACTGTTTTTGAGAAGGATGCGCAGATTATTTTTGACTGTCTTGCGGCGATGATGAAAGAGGGCTTTGGCAAATGCGAATAGTTGTGATGCCATTTCATAGTTAATGTTTTCGTTTAAATCAATTGACAAGACAACCGAATCAACATGGGGAGGTGGGCAAAAATCCTGGCGTTTAACGTTGATTAGACGTTTGGGCGTTCCTAGGTAGGAAATAAGGATTGATAATGGTCCGTATCCTTCATCGCCCACCGAGGCAATAAGCCTTGATAGCACTTCTTTTTGGACCATGAAGACGAGTTTCTTGGCTGATCGCGCGTTTAGCAGGACATGTTCGATTGTCGAATTAGTGATGTAGTAAGGAAGGTTGCCGATAATTCGCTGATATCGTGCAAGATCGTGCTTAAGAATGCTTTCTTGAGTAAAAGAAACGTTTGCTTTATCGCCAAATTGTTCTTTGAGAAAGAGCAGGGGTTTTGGATCGACGTCAAGAAGATTGACTAGACCTTGATGCGAAGCTAAAAAATATGACAATGAGCCAAAACCGGCTCCGATTTCCAATACATTATCCTCACTTTGAACATCGAGAGCATTCACAATTGCCTGCGCAATCAGAGGGTTGATTAAAAAGTTCTGGCCCAATTCTTTCGAAGCGATATAGCGAAGGCTTTTGATGTAATCAAAAAAGGATGATTGATCAGTGAATTTCATGAATTGCTTCCTCTATTTGCTGTTTCGAAATATTCATTGCCTTGGCCCGTTTAAGAAATTGTTTGTTGTTGACGTAGCCTAAATGGAAGGCATCTGCGACTTTGTTGCGCAGAACATTCGAATTGGCGTTCCCGCTGATGCCCAATTCGTATAAATCGCCAATGGTTAGATGGCTGCGAGCTACACTTTCATATGAAACGAAATGGCTTAAAGCGTCAAGAATTGTTTTTTTATCTGCTTCAGCAACGCCGACCTTGCCGTTTTTGACGGAGGATGTCTTGGGGACGAAACAGTGTCTGAGACCATTGATATTTTGATCTAAGACCGACCGAATGCGCAAGCCAGGAGCATCAGGATCACTTAAGACGACAATGCTCCGCTTTTTGCTTTGTTCTTGGAGATATTCAATCGTTTTTTGTGGTATGTCCGATCCATTCGTGGTAACGAAATCAGCTTCGATGAAAGACGATAAAAAAGCGACATCGGATTTGCCTTCAACGACGATGATATCTTTAATAATTACTTTTTTCACAATAGGTTAAACAACCTTTTAAAATTCGCGGTTGTCTCTTGATCGATTACTTGCTGGCTTTGGTTGCGAAGGCGGGCAACTTCTTGGCACACATAAATGATGTTTTTCGGCTCATTTGGTTGTCCTCTTAGTGGATGGGGCGATAGATATGGGGCGTCCGTTTCAATTAAAAGGCGATTTAGGGGAACAATTTTGGCAACTTCTTTCGGCGTTTTGGCATTTAGGAAAGTCACCGGGCCGCCTAAAGAAATATAAAAGCCTAATGCAATATAATTTCCAACCATCTCGGCACTTCCAGAATAGCAGTGCATGATACCACCGTATAAAGGGGTATGGTCAGAAAGAATTTTGTAAGTGTCGTAAGCCGCTTCGCGAGTATGAATAATGATTGGTTTATGGTGCCGATTAGCAATGTCGATTTGATCGATGAAATACTTCCGTTGCTCGCTTTGTTCCGCTTCGCTTTTGTCCCAGTAGTAATCAAGGCCGATTTCTCCGTATCCGATGACTTTGGGATTGCTAAGCAATTTTTCAATTTCGCCTAAGTCTTTTTGATCGCGCGATTTGATGTCTGACGGGTGGATTCCCACCGCGGCATAGACGTTTGGGAAACGCCCCGCTAAAGCCACGGCCTTTAAAGACGATTTATAATCATAGCCAACAACTAGAAAGGCCTCAACACCAGCTTCCGCGGCATCCTGAATATATTTTTCGGGATTAGCGTAAAATCGATCGTGATTCAAATGGCAATGCGAGTCGATCATCGCTATTTTCCAACACAAAAACGTGAGAATATTTCTTCGCTCAAGTCGTTTTTGTTACCTTCCCCTAATATCTCTAATGTGGCGTTATAGGCACTTAATAAGTTAACACTAATCAAATCAATTGGCTGGTTGTTTTTGGCGTCTTCCACCGCTTGCAACAAACTTTCGCGAATCAATCCTAGCAACCCAAGTTGGCGGGCGTTGTTGAGGCTCGGCTGTTCATAGACCTCGGGCTCGATGGCTAAAACTTTTATTATTTCTTTTAATAGGGGCGCGATATCCTTGTTGATGGCCGAGATATAGAGGGCTTTTTCTTTCTTAGAGAGAGCTATATCGGATTTATTGTATACAATAATGTGCTTCTTATCTTTAATAAGTGGATAGAAACTATCGTCTTCTTTTTTGTTGGCATCGAGAACAAGGATAACTAAATCAGCTTCCTGAATCGCGTTTTTGGCTTTTGCAATACCAAGATTTTCAATCTCGTTTTCGGCTTCTCGCATTCCAGCGGTATCAAGGATGTGCAGCGTAATTCCCTGAAGGTTAATCTCGCCTTCGACGATATCACGGGTCGTACCCGGTATATTGGTGACGATGGCTTTCTCTTGACCAAGCATCGCGTTAAGGAGCGAGGATTTTCCGACATTGGGCTCGCCGATGATGGCAACTTTAAGTCCTTCTTTAATTATTTGGCCTTGACGACCGTGGTCGATAAGTTTGGCGACATTTTCGCTTATCTCGGCACAATATTCAATCACTTGCGACCGGCTGACTTCTTCGATGTCCTCATATTCCGGATAATCGATATTGACTTCAATTTGACTCAATAGATCGGCTATTCTTTTTTTAATTGGCAAAACAAGATTACTCGTCTCTCCTTTTAAGGAGTAGAGGGAGATTTTTTTGGCTTCGCGCGTGCGAGCATTGATTAAATCGTTAATCGCCTCGGCTTGGATTAAATCAATCTTCCCGTTTAAAAAAGCCCGCGAGGAAAATTCGCCGTTCAGGGCGAGACGAGCCCCAAATTCGATGAGGGTTTCGATGATCTCATCGACGATCAGCATTGAACCGTGGGAGATGATTTCGACGGCGTTTTCACCGGTAAAAGATTTCGGCGCGACATAGGCGATGAGCACGACCTCGTCGACAATTTCGTTGTTATGGACAATGTTGCCGAGTATCGCAATCCGTTTTGAAATATCAGTTATATCTTGTGAAAAAGCCTTGGAAACAACCTTAAAACAATCATCGCCTGATAGACGGATGACGGCGAGGGCTGATTTAAGAGGGGGCGTCGCCAATGCGACAATCGTTTCGTGCATAAAGATCCTTTGCGGCAAAAAAGAGCCATAAGGCTCTATTTCGTTAATCGATGTATTTAATGACGACGGCCCGATGATGACCTTCGCCTGCTGATTCAGTCTTGATGTGCGAGAAGTTCGCTAGGGCGTTATGAACGACGCGACGCTCATCGGCGGGCATGGCGTCAAGAGTGATGGCCATCCTTGTCTTTTGCACGTCTTTGGCGGCTTTGCGGGCGAGGAACGCGACGCGAGAATATTTACCGTCTTTATAGTCGTTAATGTCTAGAAGGATACGGAATCTCTTTTTGAACTTCGACGACACCGCGAGGCGAGTTAACTCGTTGAGAGCTTGGAGGGTGTTTCCGTTTTTCCCAATTAAAATCGGGTTATGATCGGAGTTAATCGAAATGTGGATGATGTCGTCTTTGAGGGTGGTCGTCGTCTCAGACTGAATGTCCAAAGAGGCGGTCACTCCCTTAATATAAGATTCGGCGAACTCGATTGCATCGCTAAGTTCATAGACTTCGATCGTGACTTTTTTTCCGAACAAGCCCTTTTTCTCGTCTTGAATCGCGAAGTTGACATCTTCGATGGCGATTCCTAATTCCTGGGCCGCTAATTCGACGGCCTCTTCAACTGTCTTTGCTTGATATTTTCTCATTGCTAAATCCTCCGTTACTTCTTCTTTTGGGACATGATGGTCTGCATGATTAAGGTTTGAACAACGGAGATAACCGCTCCGATAAACCAATAGACACCCATGGCGGCTGGCAGGCTAAAGCCCATGACAATAATCATAATTAGCATGATGTTGCTGAACCACTTCATCTGCTTGGATTGTTTATCCTCGGCAGGGTTTTTGGCTAAGCGCTTGACACCTTTGTTGCGGGCTTTTTGCATCCATTGAGGAAGTTTCATCGACACGAATTGGGCCAAGCCCATCAAAATGAATAAGACGACCGCGGTCCACCATCCGGCGAAATTCGGCCAGCCGGCGATGTTTAAAATCGAAGTTCCAAGACCAGCGCTTAGGTTTAAACCTAAAACGGAATCAGAGGACAAGACGGCGGCACCTGTCATGGCACCCCAAACAGCGATAAAAACCGGGAATTGGATGATCAACACAAGGATTTGTCCTAGCGGATTGATTTTGTTGCGTTTATAAAGCGCCATTTGCTCTTGGGCGAGACGTTGCTTTTCAGCTTGGTTGGTATTGGAGTTAGGATATTTTTGTTGAATCTTGGCGAGTTCTGGTTGCAAAGCTTGCATCTTCTGCTGCCCCATCGTCGATTTTAAGGTTGTAAGAAGAATAAATAACCTAACGATGAGCGTCACGAGCGCTAAAGCGGCGATTTGCCCCCAGCCGTTCATGCCAAAGAGGACAGAAAAATAGTCGACCAAGAAAGCGACGGGGTAGACTAATAAACCTTCAATCGGTCCTTTGGACCAAGCATAAGCCCAGCTTTTTCCTTCGATAAAAGCACTGGTGCTACCATTGTTGCCGTATGTTCCATACTCCCCATCGTTAATAGCGATACAAGCTCTGAAGGTAGAGGTGGTGGTATTAAGTTTTTCTTTGTAGAGGGTCGTAAAATCGCGGTTAGGCGTTTGCTCGGCTCCAAGTGTTTGTTTTAACTCGGCCGTCCAAAGATCCCAGTTGCTGAAAAGAGCATCACTAGCAAGGGCACCCGCAAATTTGAGGTGGCTGTACTCAGTCAATGTTTCGTTGACAGTTGACGCATCGACCGATGTTAAGTCGAGACTTTGACCGTATTTGGCACTTAAGGCAGATTCGAGAAACATTTGGTCAATGCTTATAAAATAAGCATCTGTTGGTACGTTAATCGAACCGTCGGTAGCTGTTTTAATAATTTCCTGAAGTAGAGGGCTATTGTCATAAGTGAAACGCCTGGTTAATGTCGCGTTGCCAGCAAAGACCTCGGATACGTTTTCACCCGTTGCGCCGTCCTCATAAATTGATACGCCTTTTTCATAGGTGTACATGATGTTGGCGCGGTCGTTGTTCGAGCAAAAAGAGGCTGTGCATCCGCTGATGAGGACAACAGCCATCAAAAGGCCGCCGAAAGTAAGAATTCGCTTAGTTGATTTTTTCAAAATTTTGGTCTCCGATCTTTACAAGAAGACTGGTCAGCGCTTCCTTGCTTTTATGATAATTGTCAGTGCTTAAGGCGGCTCTGGGAACAATTACATAATCGAATGGTTTGCTAACATCTAGTGCTTCGTGAAGTATGGCTTTGATTTGTCGTTTGATTTTGTTGCGCTTTACTGCGATGCCGAGTCTTTTCGGAATGGAAATTCCGACGCGGGCCGTCTCAAGGTTGGTCGGTTGGAAATAAATGACAAACAGTGGGTTTTTAACAAAGCGCGACGAGTGAATAATGCGTTGAAAATCTTCAGCTTTCTTGATTCGATACTCTTTTTTCACTCGTATCTTCCTTGTTTTGATAAAACTAAAAGAATTACGCGGTTAAAACCGCTCTGCCTTTTTCGCGTCTTTTCGCAATTACTTTCCGGCCGTTGGCGGTTTTCATTCTTGAACGGAAACCGTGAACTGCTGAATGTTTCTTCTTGCTGGGTTGATAAGTTCTTTTCATAATCGTTTTCTCCTCGTGTATGATTACGCGAAATGATTATATATTCTAATGTTTGTTTAGTCAATTAAATCATGGGCGCGCTCGCTAGATATGTTAAAAAGATTATTCGCGTCGCTTCTTTTCCACGAAAAAACTATAAAAAAATATATTAACGGGTGGCTACGAACTGCAATGATGGCGTTTACCACAGGCTGTGAAATTATGTGTTTTTATAGGTGGAAATCACGCTAAACGTTTGATTTTATCGGTATTTTATATTGTGGTTATCTTTATATGTCGGTGGACAAATTCCAACACAACCCACAAGAAAATATCCACCGTCTTATCTCCACAAGTTATCCACAACTGCATTTTGTGGAAAGCGTGTTTTTCCGTATCAATCGGTGATTTTCGGGTCCAAATTGTGGATAACTTAATTTTGACCTATTTTTGGCTGTTTTTAACCTGTGGATATGTTATATTTTTATGTGCTTGGAGGATTCGTTATGACTAGCTCAATATCAGAGATTACCAAATTGTGGGAGCGAATTCTCGAAAGTGCTAAAACGCGGATCAACGATTCGCGGATCTACGACACTTTTCTTAATGGATCTTATATAAATAGTATAGATGGCGACCAAATGGTTGTTATTGTCAATTCTGGCCTCGCCGCCAATTTGCTATCGACAAAGTATTTCGACATGCTTACCGGCGTTGTCCGCGAATGCACCGAATCTGATTTTAAACTTAAATTTATTCAAGTCAGTGAAGTCCAATCAGTGGCCAAGCAAGCTCCGACACGCCCGTCATTTTTTGCCAATTCATACATTAATCCGAAACTCACTTTTGACAATTTTGTTGTCGGCTCATCAAATCGCGAAGCTTATCAAGCGGCTTTGATGATTGCCTCGAATCCCGGCAAATTATATAACCCGCTTTTCCTCTATTCGCAATCTGGTTTAGGAAAGACTCACTTGCTCCACGCGATAGGCAACTATATAAAAGAAAACGCGCCCGTAAGCAGGGTTCTCTACCTTTCGACCGAAGATTTTTTTGAAGAATTCATCAAGTACGTGACTGGTGATAAAGAAGGAGAAAACCTCAAAGATTATTTCAAATCAGTGGATGTTTTGTTGATTGATGATATCCAGTTTTTGGCAAACAAAACAAAAACCGAGGAAATGTTTTTCTACATCTTCTCTTCAATGGTCAACGCTGGCAAGCAAATCGTCCTGACAAGTGATAAACACCCGAATGAATTACAAGGTGTTGAGGCGCGTTTGGTATCCCGTTTTAATGCTGGTTTGACGATTAACATCGCTGCTCCCGATGTTGCAACCTGCATCGAGATTCTTAAGTTGAAAATATCCGCAAATAACCTAGATATTGCGAGTTTTGACGAAGAAGTGCTTACTTTTTTTGCTGAGAAATTCTCTAAGAACGTCCGGGAATTGGAGGGGGCTTTTAACCGTTTGCTCTTTTACACCATTAACATTAAACCAACTGCCCACATCGACATGAGTGTCGCAATCGAATCAGTGCAGTCACTTATCGATGTCAAGGACACAAAAACCAAACTTAGCGAAACAAAAATCATCAATGTTGTTTCGGATTATTACAACTTAACGCCGTCGCAGCTGACTGGGAAGATCAGAACCAATCAAATTGCCATGGCCCGCCACATCGCTATGTACTTGATCCGCTCGCTGCTCGATGTCCCGCTCACGAAAATAGGAATGGCGTTCGGCGGCAAGGATCACACGACGGTGATGAACGCCGTTGAAAAAGTGGAAAAAGCGTTGAAAAATGACGCAGGCCTTCAGACGGCGATCGATGATTTGAAAAAGCGTTTGAAAAAGTAGTCTTTATATATAAAAATTAATATATGCCCTCTCGCTCTTGTGATACAATTATTTAGAAGGTGTCGGTGGCAAGGGCGACTTATCCACAAAATCCACAGACATAATAGTAGTTACTTTATCTTTAAAGGAGAATAGAAATGAGATTAACGATAAATCGCGAGCAGCTGCTCAAAGGACTGACGATCTCCGCGAGAGCTATCGGATCAAAAGTACCTGTGCCATTACTCCTAAACCTTAAACTTGTCTTAAACGAAAAAGGCCTTACCGTCGTCGGAGGAAACAACGAACTGACAATCAGCACCCTCATCCCGAACATGATTGGTGAAAAGGAAATAATTCGCAACGTCAAATTCGGAGCGACGTTAATCGCCAGCAAAATTATCACCGAGATCGCAAGGCGCATGGAAGGCGAAGAAATCGCCATCGAAGTCGTCGACGAAACAATTCTTAAAATCGATGATGGAAAATCAAGTTTTAAATTGAATTCAATCAAAGCCGATGAATATCCGGAAGTGGACTTAGAACCAACTGGCATCGTCTTTGATGTTGATAGCCGCGATTTCGCTCACCTTGTTGAGCAAACCGCTTTTGCGGCCTCCTCAAAGGAGCAAAGACCAATCCTTACCGCTGTTAACCTTGAAGCCTCTGACGGAAAACTGATTTCGACAGCAACCGACTCCGCCAGGCTAGCCCGCAAAGAAATAGCCATCGACGATATCGTGACCTTCTCTGCAAACGTTCCAGCTAGAACGTTGATCGAGATAACCAAAATGTTTGAGGGATCGGAAAAAGTCTCTCTTGCCGTTAGTGATAAGAAAATTTTATTTTCTTTTGAGCACACTGTGGTCTCTTCCCGCCTGATCAACGGCGAATACCCAAATACCAAAAATATTATCCCCAAGACTTTCAATTACTTTCTCGAAGTCAATTCTTCTGAGTTGATTTCAGCGATGGAAAGAGCCTCCCTGCTTTCCACGGAGCGCGAAAACGTCGTTAAAATCTCGATGACCGAAGACGCTCTCGAAGTCGCGAGCAAATCCGCCCAAGTCGGTTCGGCAAACGAAAAAATCTCGACATTCCAATTCAGTGGCGATCGTTTGGAAATGAGTTTCAATAGCGAATATGTCATCGCCGCCATTCGAGCCGTAAAAGCCGAGGACGTGACCATCGCGTTTATAGGCGAAATGAAGCCTTTTGTAATTAAAAACAACAAAGATGATTCAGTCGTTCAATTAGTCACCCCAGTACGCACTTTCTAAGCGAAATAGAGCCATTCTCTCGCATATGTATCATAAGGGAATTTATATTCCCTTTTTTGTTTATATAGTGTATAATTATTTTATGGATATAAAAGAAGGGTTTTTTTATGGTTAAAAAAACGGTTGAAATCAGCATTTCCACTGAGTACGTAACCCTTGGTCAACTCTTGAAAATCGCTAATTTAATCGGTTCAGGAGGCGAAGCGAAAAACTATCTCAATATTCATAAGATTACTGTCGATGGTGAGAGTGAAAATCGCCGAGGGCGCAAGCTAAGGGATCAAGCGTTAATCGAAGTTGAGGGAAATGCATATCGCGTTCTTCAAAAATGATCATCCAAAAACTCGCTCTTCGCAATTATCGCAGTTATGATGCGGTCGATCTAACCTTTGAGAAAGGCCTTAACGTCATCATCGGTGAAAACGCCGAAGGAAAAACCAACATCGTCGAAGCCATTCACTATTTGTCACTAGCTAGGTCGTTTCGCACCAGCGAAGACAGCGCGCTGATCAAAGAGAATCGCGAATTCACGACCATCGAGGCCGAAGTCGCAGAAGGCCCTCTTAAGAAAAGAATCATCGTCTCATTAACTCCGAACGGCAAAAAAGTGACGAGCAACGGCAAACCGATCAGCCGTCTCTCTGAACTCAGCACACTGGTTAACGTCGTTGTCTTCGAGCCGGCTCACGTTGCGTTATTTAAAGATTCGCCAAAGGCGCGACGCGACTTCCTCGACATTAGCCTAACCAAACAATCGATATCTTATTTGGAACAAATTTCTAAATATGAAAAGATTCTACGAGAGCGTAACGAGGTGCTGAAAAACGAGCCGATCAATTCCCTTCAACTCGAAACAGTTACCGAGATGTTGATCGCCACCGCCGAAAAAATCGTCCGCTATCGCGAGATGTACATCCAGCAGATCAATAAAGTGCTACCGCAAATTGTAGCGTCGATAAAAGGAGCTAAAGAAATCGCCAAAATCAAATATCTACCGTTTGTTAAACCCGATGCCGAGTTCAAAACGAACGCGAAAACGGCATTTAGCAAAGCGCTAGAAGGCGATTTACGGAAAAAGGTAACATCTATCGGCCCCCATCGCGAAGACTTCAAGATGACCCTTAACGGCAAAGATGTCGCTAAATATGGGTCGCAAGGAGAAAACCGTGTTCTCGCCCTCGCCCTAACCCTAAGTCCTTACTTTTTGATAGAGGACAAGGATAAGCGTCCGATCATCGCCCTCGATGACGTGATGTCGGAGTTAGATGAGGAGCACAAAGAAAGACTTATATCTTTCTTAAGAAGGTTTGAACAAGTATTTATCACTTCAACAGCGCTTGAAGTGTCAGATGCTTGTCTATACGAAGTAAGAAACCATAAGATCGCAAGGAGGAATTCTTAATGGAAGATAAAATCAAATACACGACTCTTGAAGTCGGTAATGAAAAAGAAGAAGAAAAAGCCAACGCTGATTACAGCGCCCACAACATTCAGGTGCTCGAAGGGCTGACTGCCGTTCGTAAAAGACCTGGTATGTATATCGGCACCACCGGTCCAGCAGGTCTCCACCATCTCGTGTGGGAAATCGTCGATAACTCAATCGATGAAGCTCTTGCAGGATACTGCGATTGTGTTTCTTTGACCATTAATAAAGGCAACACCATCACGGTTCGCGATAATGGTCGCGGAATACCGGTCGACATAGTCGAAAAAACCGGTTTATCTGGTGTCGAGACAGTTTTCACCATCCTTCATGCCGGCGGTAAATTCGGCGAAGGCGGTGGATACAAAGTCTCCGGCGGACTTCATGGTGTCGGCGGCTCAGTCGTCAATGCCTTATCCGAATGGATGGATGTCAACGTCCATAAAAACGGGCGCAACTACTTTTTGAAATTTATCGAAGGCGGGAAGCCGGTTGGTCACCTTGCCGATGTCGGCGAAAGCACCGATAACGGGACAATCGTTACTTTCAAGCCGGATTCGACTATTTTTACAGACACGGTCGAGTTTAACTATGAAATCATCCGCGATAGAATGCGGCAGATGGCCTATCTTAACCGCGCGGTTCGCATGATTGTCACCGATGACCGCCCCGATCAGCCAATCACCGAAGAATTCTATTACGAAGGCGGCATCAAAGAATACGTCTCCCACATCAATAAAAACAAAGAGCCTCTCTTTCCGGAAGTCATTTATTGCGAAGGCAAAGAAGAAGTCGAATATGTTTCAGGCAAAAAGTCTCACATCTACGCTGAAATTGCTATGCAATATAACTTAACCTATAATCCCAACGTCTATTCTTTCTGCAATAATATCAATACCCATGAAGGTGGGACTCACGATGAAGGTTTCCGCCTTGCGATCAACCGTGTTTTCAACGATTACGCAAGGAGTAACAAATATCTAAAAGAAGGCGAAGAACCTTTAGCCACCGACGACATAAAAGAAGGTCTGACCGCCATCATTTCGGTTAAGCACCCAGACCCACAATACGAAGGACAAACAAAAACCAAACTCGGCAACACCGAGGTTCGCAAAATCGTTTCGAGCATCGTCGGCGAAGGTTTAAACCGTTTCTTGCTCGAAAACCCGAAAATCGCCAAGACAATGATGGATAAAATCATCAACGCCGCCTTGGCTCGCCAAGCCGCTCGCAATGCTCGTGAACAAGTCCGGCGCAAAACCGTCCTCGACATCACGACGCTTCCTGGAAAACTCGCCGACTGCTCGTCGCGCAACCCAGCCGAATGCGAACTCTACATCGTCGAAGGTAACTCCGCCGGCGGATCGGCGAAAAATGGTCGTGACCGTGTTACCCAAGCCATTCTACCACTTCGTGGTAAAATTCTTAACGTTGAAAAAGCTCAACCACACCGCGTCTTCGAAAACGCTGAAATTGGCAATATGATCACCGCGATTGGCGGAGGTTATGGCGCTGAATTCGATGCAAACAAAATTCGCTATCACAAAGTTGTCATCATGACCGATGCCGATGTCGATGGCAGCCATATTCGCATTCTCCTTCTGACGTTTTTCTATCGCTTTATGAAACCTTTGATCGAACAAGGTTATGTCTATATCGCCCAACCGCCTCTTTACAAAGTCGAGTATCGCGGCAAACAGTACTATTGTTATAACGACGAGCAACTTGAAATTGTCAAGAAAACCCTCGAATTGAAACCCGGATACCCATTCCAGCGCTATAAAGGTCTTGGCGAAATGGACGCGCAACAACTTTGGGAGACAACCATGGACCCGAAAGCGCGCAAAATGCTGAGAGTGTCTTTGAGCGACGGCCTTGAAGCTGATGCCGTGTTCACCGACTTAATGGGCGACATCGTCTTACCTCGCAAAGAGTTTATCCACCAAAACGCGAAGTTCGTCAAAAACCTCGACATCTAATAAAGGAGCAATTATCAAATGGAAGAAAAAGAAGTAAAAATCACTGACCAAGGCGATGAAAACATCGAAGAAGTTGAAAAACTTCAAGATGGAATTGTTCCAGGTCTTCGCGATGTCGATATTTCAAAAGAAGTGCGCAGCAGTTTTCTTGATTACTCGATGTCGGTTATCGTCAGCCGCGCCATCCCAGATATCCGCGATGGTTTAAAGCCTGTCCATCGCCGCATCATTTACGGCATGAATGAATCAGGCATGCAGCCAGATAAACCCTATAAAAAATGTGCCCGTATCGTCGGTGACGTCATGGGCAAATATCACCCCCACGGCGACTCGGCTATTTATTCGACGCTCGTACGTCTAGCACAACCTTTTTCGATGCGTGGTATCTTAGTCGACGGACATGGTAACTTCGGCAGCGTCGACGGCGACGAAGCCGCCGCCATGCGTTATACCGAAGCCCGAATGACGAAATTAGCGATGGAAATGGTTCGCGACATCAATGATGACACCGTTCCTTTTGTCGATAATTATGATGGAACCGAAAAAGAACCAAGCGTTTTGCCATCCCGCTTTCCAAATCTTTTAGTTAATGGTAGCGCCGGCATCGCTGTCGGCATGGCCACCAATATGCCTCCTCACAATTTAGGTGAGACAATCGATGCGACGATCGCTATCGCCCGCAATCCTCTTCTCACCCCTTTTGAAATCATGGAGAAATATATGCCGGGACCAGACTTTCCAACCGGCGGAATCATTTTGGGACGCGGTGGTATCAAAGACGCTTATGAAACCGGAACAGGAAGCATCACCTTACGAAGCAAGGCCCTGATTGAAGAAACCGAAAACGGCAAAAAGCGAATCATCATCTATGAAATTCCTTATCAAGTCAATAAAGCGCGGATGATTGAATCGATTGCTAACCTTGTTAAAGACAAAGTAATCGAAGGCATCACGGATGTCCGCGATGAATCGAATAAAGAAGGAATTCGCGTTGTAATCGAAGTGCGGCGCGACATTATTCCCGAAGTCATTCTTAACCAACTCTATAAGAACACCCAGCTTCAAGTAAGCTTTGGCATCATTAACCTTTGCCTTGTCGAAGGTGCCCCAAAAATTCTACCCATCGATAAACTATTGCTCGGATATGTTGATTTTCAAGTTAACGTTATCGAAAGTCGCACCAAGTTCCGCCTCGCCAAAGATGAAGCCCGCGACCACATTGTTCTCGGTCTTTTGACGGCGATTGAAAACATCGACGATATTGTCGAATTGATCAAAAAAGCAGCAACTCCTGAAGAAGCATCACAAAAACTGATGGTCAAATATAATTTGAGCGACCTTCAGACACAAGCAATTTTAGCGATGACGTTGCGCCGGCTGACTGGACTCGAAAAACAAAAACTCGAGGCCGAGAGAACCCAATTAGAAGAAAACATTAAGAAGTATCGCGACATTCTAAGTTCCCGCGAAAAAGTTATTGATGTAATCATCGCCGAGCTGCTTGAGATAAAGGAGCGTTTTGCCGATGAGCGTAGAACCGAGATCAGCGATGTTCAAGGGGATATCGTCGACGAAGACTTAATCCCTAAGGAAGAAATTGTTATCGCCCTTACCGCGAATAATTACGTGAAAAGGATGACAACCGATACTTTTAGAACGCAAAATCGTGGCGGTCGTGGCGTCAAAGGGATGAAGACAAACGAAAACGATATCGTTTCGATTATCGTCCACACCAGGACGCATACCGATATTCTCTTTTTCTCTGATTTAGGTAAAGTCTATCGCCTGAGA
>JBAZDT010000005.1:0-17377 GCA_041654325.1 Bacilli bacterium
CACCCTTCTTTTCATCAAAATGATGACTGACACAAATAAAAAAGCATCCGAACTTGTCAAAGAGCTTCGCGATTTCGCTGGTTTTTATCGACGTACATACGATGAGCAGGTAGATTTTTTTCGCAAGGCTGAAGTTTTGGAAGCGGAAAAGAACAACGTTATTGGTTCGCGACTCAATAAACTGGTCAAATCAGTAATTATTAACAATAACATCAAATTCTATTTCAAAGATGGGCAGTGGGCTCTCTTGCGGTTCTCGGGCACTGAACCAGTCATGAGAATAGCGGCGGAAATGGATTCCAAAAGCGCCTCGCTAAAAATGATTGCCACCATTAAAAAAATCGTAAAGGAACTTTTCACATGAAAAACGATACCATAATTAAACAACTCTATAAGGATATTATCCGCATCAATGCCGACTCGAAGTACGCCAAAAGCCGAAAATTGCCCTCCGATACCTATTTTTTGGATAATGATTATATTTTGGTCAATGATCCGGAAAATTCCTTAGCGCGATATCCCTACTCAATCAATGGAACGACTCTTTGGGCGTACGCTTCCGGAAACATTTCAATCAATAATTCCTCGTATTATTGGATTTTGCCTAGCGGCGACGGAAAAGAACCTTATTTCACGAGTTTCTTGGGAATTAAAAATGGCAATACCTTTACGCCGGTATCCTTGATTTCGCCAACGGCGACGAAAAATGGGATTGAAGCAAAACGATATACCGTTTTTGGAAAAGAAGCCGCTTATTACCTGACTGTCGTCAAAGGTATTATCTATTCTTTGACCGTTTTTATGGATAAAGACGAAGAAGCCGTCTTCATTTTCTCGCTTATTAATGACAAAGGTCAGGAACAGGATATATATCTCTCCAATTATTTCAACTGCCTATTCAAATACGAGTCTGGGGAATCAAACGAGACAAAATGGTTCAAAAAATGTACATATCGAGATAATTCGTTTATGTTTGAGTCGCCAGAAGACCTTGATCGGGCAACGCATATCGAGAATTACGGGCTGATTAAAAGGTCACTTTCCAAAACGCCGATTATCGTTTATAATGCTACCGCCAAAAACATTTATCACGGGAAAAGAAATTTGCCGTTAGCCAGCGCGAAGCCGTTATACGCCGGAGCATTTGAAAAAGATAAACACGTCACGAATTTCACGGAAACAGCTATTGCCGGTGACATTATTCATTATCATATATCGGAAGGCGAAATCATAAACGAGCACTATGTCATATCCTCCAAACACGATTCCTCGCTCTTTGATGGTTTATCAGATTATTCACTTAGCAAGTTCGAGCTCGCGCTAGATAACAAGCGGAAAGAAATCAAATCTTCGACGACCAATAATATCGCAATTCGCTTTAACGGGCTTCGTAACAAAGAAGTCAGCGACTATGTTTTCAATCGCTTTATCGAAAACGTAGTCTGCCAAGTCGACTTTGCGTCGAAATCGTCTAATTCGGGAACTGTTTTTCTCGGCGTAAGAGATGTGTCCCAGCAGCTGGAAGCAGCCCTGATTTGGGATCCGACCGGCTCACGGAAGAAAATAATCGAAGTCATCTCTTTCGTCGATCCCAGCGGTCGTGCCCCCCGCCAGTATTCAATTCCCCCCGATGGCCAGATTGAAACACGGATGGATTTGCGTCCTTTCATCGACCAGGGAATTTGGATTATCGATATGGTATATCAATACCTAGCATATTCGGGAGACTACTCGATTTTGGATGAGCAGTGCCCGTACTTCGCTATCAACGGCCCGAGCTCCTCAATTAAAACAACCTACACGGAATCGCTTCTTGCCCATTTAATCAAAATAACCAGTTATCTAAAATCTAATATCGACAGCGAAACGAATTGTCTCAAAGTCCTGTTTGGAGATTGGAACGATGCCTTGGATGGACTCGGGCTGCCTTTAGATCGGAAAAAAGGAGAATACGGAAATGGTGTTTCCGTGATGGCCTCATTTCAGTTTTATAAAAACCTTGAGGAAATGACAGAAATGCTTAATAAAGTTGGTGGTAATCATGACTTAATCGCCGATTTAGCCATGACAAAGGCACGATTGTCGGAAGGCTTGAAAAAACATGCCTTTGACCATAACGGAGATCAGATGCGCATCGTTCATGGCTGGGGCGATCGTCAATCTTATTGCGTTGGCAGTTTTTCCGATGTCGATGGCAAATCGCGTTATTCGTTGACGGCAAACGCCTTTTACGTGAATAGTGGCTTTAACCTTGTTTACCCTGATGCGCAAAAAAGTGCAATCGAAGCTTTCCACGCCCTTGATAGCAAATACGGAATGAAAACCTTTGAACCATTTTTCGGAAAGGAAAACAAAGGCGTCGGGAGAATTATCAATCTGCCCAAAGGAACGGCTGAAAACGGAGCGACGTATGTCCACGCGGCTTTGTTCGGCGTGATGGCTTTATATCGGTTGGGCAAATCCGAAGATGCGTGGCTGCAAATCGAAAAACTTCTTCCGCCGTTTCACGGCTTTATTTCGACATCGCCATTCGTCATGCCAAATTCGTATTCCTTGAATCTTGAAGATGACATGGATGGCGAATCGATGGGTGATTGGTATACCGGCAGCTCGAACACGCTTATCAAGGTTTTGTTGAGAGGCTTGGTTGGCATCGACATCAACCTTGATGGATATCAGATTAAACCAGCAGCCCATCTGCCATGCAAATCGATTGACCTTGCCATCACCATAAAAGGCAAAAGCCACAAGTTTATCATCACCGCTGGAAAGGCTGAGGAAATGTAGATGGAACATCAACTCAAAAAATGCCTCATCAAAGTAGAACTATCTACTTGCAGTTCGATCTTTTGCGCCACGCTTTGGCGTCGTGCTTTTTTGAGAAATCTCAACTTCCGACTAATGTCTCTTCGAAAAAAATATTTGTCGCGACCATCGATGTTGAAGAAAATAACACCTTTCGATTCAACAAAATTCAGCCAATATTTGTCGGGTAGCCAAGAGTGCAGATTAAGATTGGCTTCTCAAGAGTTGGCTCAAAAAGTTGATTAAAACTAATGAAGATTCAAAAAGATGAAGAAAGGAAGTGATAAACCCCAGCCATGACAACAGACGAATTCGCGCAATTTACGACTAAGGATATTTTGTGTCCCTAGCGAAGAAAGAAAGGATTTACTATGATACGGAAAAACAAGATTATGACTGCGATTTCAATTGGAGCGGTTTTGATTATGTCGGCTTTATTGGTTTATACGAGCGCGGAAGCAAACATTTTCAAATCGCGTGCTCTGAGTGGGATTCCTGGTTTACCGGCGGGATGCCAGTACGAGGAAATAAGTACTGCTGCCCAGCTTTACGCCTTGTCGGCAAACACCGATTCAGCAGCTATGTCCAAAAACTATGTTTTGATGAATGATATTGATTTAGGAGCATATCAATGGGAGCCGATTGGATATTCGGCCGCCAATGATGAGACGGGAGTGATTCCGTTTACTGGTGCGTTTGATGGCCGGGGCCACACAATAAGCAATATCAAACGCGATTTTGGGATAGCGCCAAACGGATGGGTCCGCGGCTTCTTTGGCACGATTGGAGCAGGGGGAGTTGTCAGAAACACGACATTTGTCGGAAGAATGCAAGGCAATTCTTGGGTTGGTGGCTTATTCGCCACGAACAACGGAATTGTCGAGGATTGTCTTATTGATATTAACGTCTATGGTCCTGGAGGCAACGCTTTTTGCGTAGGAATCCATAATAATGGAATAACTCGAAATGTGGTCTTGTTGGGAAAAACTGAAACCGACGGAGCCACTTCAAAAGGGTTATTTGGTACATCATCTGGGACCGCGACCGGCATTTATGCGGATGCCGATGAAGTGCTGACTCCCAATTATACAGGCGCCGGTACTCCCGTAGCTGATGACGGAACGCGGATTTATTCGCATGCGAACATGATGTTGGCATCCACTTATACAGCGTTATCGACCGAAAAGTGGACGATTGCTGACGAATTATATCCGGTCTTAAAAACGCTACCTACCGCGTAACTATCAAATTTTACATTTCATTAATGCGAGATACTCTGTATGGAATGATTGGTTAATCCCTTTTATCTTGCAATAGAATCAATGGGTCAATGGACGTGAATTTAATCACGTCCTTTTCCCTGCAAATGATGACAATCCGAGAATATATTAAAAAGACTTAATAAGAGACAATAACATTGGTGAAAACGTGAAACGATGAAAATCGCGATTGAAACTAGACAAAGCGAATAGCTATTCCTTCTTTTTTGAGCAAGAAAATATGCAAGCTAGATTATCGCTTTGCGAAAAAAGGTTTGAACTATTGCTCAAGCGGTAAAATGACGTCGGTCAACATATTCGATTCACTATCGACCGTGAAGCTCGAGCGGAAATAGTTCTCGATAGCGGTGCCCTTTAGCTTTAAATTGTTTTTAACGGCGAAATCGATAAGCGCCGAATAAGCCTTGTCAATTGTTTTATAGCTTCCTTTATGATAAGTGTGAATCCCGTTAATTCCCGGAAATCGATGGCATCCTTCCGCAGCCTCCCTAATCATAAAAATCATTTTGTATTTTATATCTCTAAATTTCGGAATAACGCTGTCGAATTCGATTAACGTGAGGAAGTCGCGGTCGAGGACGTATCCCCTTTTCAAAATTTCCATCAGGTAATTGGCGAATTGCACTTCGAGGTCAGCGACATTTGAAGCGATGCCTTCTCGTGACAAACAATAAGATGATTGGGTGCTGATGAATTCGACATTATAGGCATTATGATCCCCAAATCGAAGCTCGCTTAGCTTGATTCGCATGTTCAGCACATCGCGATTCCTTTTTAATTCCTTGGTATATTCTTGGGCGTCAAAGCCCGTGTGCAGATAGTTTTCGATTTGGCGCATGCTGAGGCCCAAACGCCGCAAATCGATGATATGGGTGATCTCCCCGATATTTCTAATATCGTAATAACGATAACCGGTGAATTCGTCGATTTTCGAGGGCTTGATGAAACCATACTGCTCGTAATAGCGAAGCGTGGTCGTGCTGACACCTAAAAAGTTGGCGACTTCGGCGATTTTAAACAATTTATTTTCAATTTTCATTTTTTCTAAAAAAGGGCTTGTCTTTAATGCGTGCATTATAGTTTAAAATCATTATAGGCATTGTGCTTAGTTTTCGCAACTAGCACCAGGGGGAGTTTATGATAAATAATAATAAATCGATCGTAAAAAAGGTATTTTCGACCATTTGGCTTTTTACCGCTCTTTTCGCTTCGGTGGGCTTGATAGGATTAAAGACCGGCGATACGGCGTTAAGGAGGATTGTCGGCGAAAGTCAGACGGCGCCTCTTGCCGATCGCGAACCGAACCGGCTCGTCAGCAGTTACAACGTTTATTTGCCTGGCAATCAAGTCGGCTATGCCCTCGTCGCCAAAGAAGGTAGCCATACGACAAATATAAACAGCGGTGGATCATTCACTTTCATCTTTACCGTCTTGGCAAGTCACTCCATGTCGACCCCCTTGATCCGGGTCAATGGCGCGCAGATTGGCCTAGATTTAAGCGGTACGCACTACAGGAGCTATGAATATACCATCAGCAATATCACCAACCACAAGACAATTACTGTTGAGAATTTGGTTATCAATACCTATACCGTTTATCTTCCCACGGTTCCAGTTGGTTATACGATTACGAAAGATGGCGAAGCTAGTGATGGGTTTTTAGTACATCACGGAGATGATTTAACGTTAACTTACGCTCTTCTAGAGGGCTACGAGAACGCTGATTTGGAAATTACCGTCGATCATGTAGAAGTCACTCTTGATGAGAACAGTCAATTCACCGTCAGCAACATTATGTCGGATGTGACAATTCGCGTCAGCAACGCCACGATTAAGAATTATTCAATCACTTTGCCATCATCTCAATCACAGATTGGCTACACCATAAATGCAAAAGAAGGTAGCGATTTGACCGTCGATTACAACGGATCGTTCACCTTCATCTTCACTCTCCTAGAAGGTTACACCGAATCCTTCTTCAGCATTTTCGTTAACGATGTGGAAGTATATGCCGACGAGAACGGCGAACACACGATAACCGATATTCAAGAAAACATAACGATAACGGTTGAAGATGTCGTGATTAACTCATACACCATCACCTGGTATGTCGAAGGCGCTTATTCGACCTCGACAGTTAATCATGGATCGACGCCATCATATGATGGCACACCGCAAAAAGAAGCGACCGAAACACATATTTTTGTTTTTAGCCGTTGGTCGCCAGAGATTGTGCCCGCCGTCGAGGATGCCATTTACGAGGCTTTATTTGACGCCAAATCAATCAAGATCGGCACCTCCGACCCCGACGAGAGCGCCGGAGAAGTCGAAGCTGAGCTGATCGTTCCTAGCGGTGTGATTCTCGACGCTATCTTGAAAGTTCGGATAGTGCAAAGCGTGAGCGCATCCTTGATCGCACCGCAAAACAAGGAGATTTACCAATTCTACAATGCCGTTCTCCTCGATTCGGAAAATAATGATATCAGCGACACGATTATCGGCGAAATCACATTGAAATTTGCCGTTCCCGAAGGTCTTTCCGATCGTAGTGGTGTGCAAATCATCGTCGAAGAAGCCGATGAAGCCATCGAGGCGAGCATCGATGGGGAGTACGTCAGCTTCACAACATCGAACCTTGGTGATTTCGCCATTGTCGTCGATTCCGTTTCGGGTCCTAATATCGGTTTGATTGTCGGTCTCAGCGTCGGCGGCTTCGCCTTGGCGCTTGGAATAGTATTCTTCATCATCATTCTGCTTAGACGGAAAAAAGACGATGACGATGATGATTCGACAAAGAAAAACAAGAAACGTTAAAAAAAGTGCGGATGTCTGCTTTGGAGCATTCATCCGCTTCGATTCATAATTTCGTAAACGATATCCAAAAGATAATCGCCTATCAATTTGGCTTTTAGTCGAGGATGACGACTGTTCCCAAACTACCGTCGATGGAGATAATATCGCCATCGCGGATTATTTCCGTGGCATTGTTGACGTTGCTGACGAGCGGCAGAGCGTATTCCCGGGCGACGACCGCGCCGTGAGAAAGGGCGCTTCCGACTTCGGTGACCAACCCGCCGATTAGAGCATAATAAGGCGACCATCCGATATCAGTGTAACCTGCGACCATAATTTCACCTTTTTGAAGGTTTTTAGCATCTTCAGCGCTCGTGATGATACGCGCCTTGCCGATGACTTGTCCGCGCGATAAAGGCGTCCCAGCGAGCACTTCTCCCTTATTGGCAAATGCCGAAGTCGAGATTACGGGTTTAGGTGCGCCAATATTGACATGGTTAAATTTGAGCCGTTCTTGCTCGGGCAGCAAGCGACGGCGGATAAAAGCTTTCTTAATATATAGCGAATCATGAGTCGCAAGGAGTTTTCCGAGCTCCTGATGCGTCATAAAATAAATGAGGTCAGCGTCAGGCAGAGCGCCCTGCAGAACGAGCATATCCGCTAGTTGGGCGTAGCCTTTTTTGAACTTATCAACCGCGAGAATCATCTTCGATTTTGAAAATTCGCGGTTTCGGCAGCCATTGCGCGCGCCTCGAAGTATGGCCCTTAAGGCTATGCGCTTGATACCATAGTAGGACGATAAAAAGACTTCGATGTTGCGCGAAATATCGCTTTTTGGCTTTTCCTGATAGCCATTTGCCGTTTTGATTAAGGTCAAAAGATGAGAAGCAAAGCCATCGAGATCATCTTTCCAGCCTGGGGAGCGGAGTTCCGATTCGCGGATGCAGCGGTGGCCGTGGCGTTTCAAGAAAGCTTGATAGAGCTCTTGGATATTTTGCGGGGCAATCAAGAGGTAATCCCGCAATTGGTCGAGATTAAAGTCTATCGCCTTATCATTTTCCGCGATGATGGCATTAGCCATGATCCTGAGCGATTTGATGATGTCGGCACTTTCAATATCTTCGATATCTTCGAGCACGGAAGCGATTTGCCCTTTGACCTCGTCTTGATTATCATTATCGGCACTGACGATATAAAAAAGGGCCGCGCTCATCGCACCGGAAAAAGTCGAAGTGACATAGTGGTCCAGCAAAGCTTGATTGAGAAAATTAAGATTGTCGGTAATCGATGCATATAATTGCTCGGCGTCATCACCTGAGAATTTTATTTTGTCAGCTATGCTTGCAATGCTTTTCATCGCTTTCTTGTGACCAGCCATGAACTTACCGTAACGGAGGCCGTTTCTTAACCGAATAAAGCCGTTTGGCCTCTTGTATTCATCGGGTTGTTCGTGGTCGATGACCTGACCGCAGAGGCCAAAGTCGATGTTTTGCTTGTTGGCGCCGGTGACGGCTTTGGTAATTCGGTACAAATAGCGCATATTGAAAAATAGATGTCCATAGTAATGGCTGATTAAAAATTCTTCAGGGATATCTTTGATATCTTTAAATACTCCGACTGTCGTGAGCATTTTGCGGAGGCCGTAGTCAATTGCGTAGACAACGGTCGAAATCGTTAAAGGCGTAATCGCTCCGGGAAGCATTTCCCCAACGTTGTGATTGGTGATGATGTCGCCATCTTTGGCGTATGGCGTGTTCAGCTCATCGATCAACGGATCATCGAGAGTCGTAATCGGGCGGGCTTGCAGCCAAATAACTTGACCAACTTCATCAATGGCAAATTCAAGATCGGCCGGATGGTTCAATTCTTTCTCGACCAGCAAACTATTTTCATAGAGAACTTGAATATTTTCACTGCTCAAGAGATGGTTTTTGCCTGCAAAAGAGGGGTTTTCTCGCGAGATAAGAATAGTCTCGGATTTTTCCTTGCCCGAGACGAGATTCTCGCCGAGCCCAGAGACAAATTCGATGCGCACCTCATTAGCCCGCGAGGTGGGATTGACGGTGAAGACGACGCCGGCGGCTTTGGCCTTGACCATCTGCTGAACGACGATGTTCATATCGCTCTGCCCTTGGGCAAAGAAACTCCGGTATTTTGCGGCACTTGCACGATTCAGACTTTGAAGACAACCTGTGACAGCGCTTTTAAAATATTCTTTATCCGAGACACAGGTATAGGTTTCGTATTGTCCAGCCTGCGATAAAACGCCACCATCTTCAAGGGTCGCCGAAGAGCGCACGGCGACTTCGCCGAGATTGGACTTTTCCCAAAAGGATAAAATTTCCTTTTTATCTTCTTCGGTTTTAATGCCATAGGCGACGAATCCGGGAGCGACTTTTAACCCTAAACTAAAGAGAAGATGCAAACCTCGGGCTTTACCTCCGACAAGGCATAAATCCTCTCGTTCTATTTCATGTAACCAAGCTATTTTCATATGTCTTCTTTCCCCCATCTACCACCATCTTGGTGATAACCAAATTCGATGATTCCCCGCGCTTTTCTCTGCCCGATGGAAAAAGCGCCAACGCCCTCAAATATATGATATTTGCCGTTGTCGAAGGGAAAATCGACGATAAAATCGCGAGATGCTGTCAATACTTCGCTTTTGCCATCCAAAGAAGTTAGTTCCAACTTGATTTGCGATGGAATTTTGCCGTCTTTTCCGAGGAGGCTGAGATTTGATATGGCTCGCGTTGGGGTATGTTTCCCCTTGCTGCTGCGATAGCCAGTGCGCAAATTGTGCATGTGCGGATAATTGACCATATTTAGATTCAGGATTTCGCCATCATCAAAGATGGCCATCAGCCAAATATGCCGGTTCATATAGTCCCAATCGCGATAGCCGTAGGAGTGATCGCGCATTCCCGGCAACGTGTATTCAAACTTTTCATCCCCGATTATGACATCGAGCGAAATGGTGCCGGCTTGTTCGTAGTGGACTTGGCGGTTTTTCCGTAGATTAGCCCAAAAAACCTTATTCCACTTTTCCATCGCGAGGGCTTCAGCGACATAAAGAGGATCGAGGCCAGTCGTAAAATCAAATGGCGGCATCGTGGCGTTAAATGTCACCAGCGCATTTACTGATAGTCGATTTTGGCTTAAACATGCGAAATGATCATTTTGGATCGTCGCTAATGCGACGTTGCCAGTATACTCGATTTCCATTTTTTGGCCGATTTCAAGGCTCTTGATATGGGCAGGGCAGGAGTCGCTGGACACGAGTTGTTCAGGGTTGACAAAGATTCGGCCGTCTCGCGTTTTCAAACAAAACCATAATTCGGTTGTTTTGTCACCGCGTTTCGCCAAGCGGAAGAAGAAACTTGTCCCGTCGCTAGCGTGAGATGAGAAGTAGTGGCTGTCGGTGCAGTTGATGTCGGATTCATCGCTCAGGCGAAAAGAATCCGCCTCATCGATATCAAAAGGATGCTTCCGATTGTTGGATTTAAGAATTTTATGTATCAAGAATTGTTTGATTTTTCGTTTTAATGTCATCGTGTTATCTCTCGAGAAAGATCGCTATTACACACATGTTGATTATTCTATCAAATTGCTGAGAATAAAAAAACCACGAGTTAATCGTGGTCCTTATCCTTTGAGGTCGAATTTCTCGATTTGCTTCTCGTAAGTCGAGATCTGCGATTCGAGATTCAGATCCTTAAACTGATTCATGTAGAGGTGGTGGTAGTGGCCTTTGTCATTCATCAAAGCGCGGTGGTCGCCGTCTTCGATGATTCTACCGTTGGACATGACCAAGATGCGGTCGCAGTCGACAATCGTCGAAAGGCGGTGGGCGATAATGATGCTCGTCCTGCCCGCGAGAATCTTGTGCATCGCTTGCTGGATGATGCCTTCACTTTCCGTATCGATGCTCGATGTCGCTTCATCGAGGATTAATAGCCTTGGGTTACGAATTAAGGCGCGAGCGAACGACAAGAGCTGTTTTTGTCCACCCGAGAGCTGACTTCCTCCGTCGTCGAGCTCGCTCATATAGCCATCTTTTTGATTCATGATAAAATCATGGACGCCGACTACCTTGCAAGCTTCGATCACTTCATCGAGGGTCGCTTCGTTACGTCCATAGCGAACGTTATCGTAATATGAGCCGCGGAAGATGAAAGGCGTCCGCTGGACATAGCCGATATTGCTGCGCAACCAGCCGACGGATCTTTCTTTATAATCGACGTCGTCGATGAGAATACGACCTTCAGTCGGTTCGTAAAAACGGCAGATGAGATTAGCGAATGTCGATTTTCCCGACCCGGTTTCGCCGACGATTGCCAATGATGTGCCTTGTTTGATGTGAATGTTTAAATCATGGATGACTTCCGTATCTTTGATGTACGAAAACTTGACGTGGTCAAATTTGACATCGCCATCAAGGATTTCAAAGTTTTCTTTGCGGTTATTAAAAAGGGTGCCGTATTTAGCGATGACCTCAGGCGTGTCGACAATCGTCGGCTCGGTCTCGATGAGGGAGAGCACTTTTTCGACGCTGGCCTGGGTGGCGATGAATTCGCTGGACACTTCCGAAAATTCCTGAATAGGATTATAAATTTGCGAGACGAAACCGATGAACAGCACGAGAATCGCGACGCTTTCGCTATCGCTAAAATCGATGATGCCAAGATTCATCGTGGACAGCAATATCACCAGAGCCGTCGTCGAAGAAGAAATCAGCATGATCGAAGGCATGAAGAAAGCGTGGATTTTGAATGCTTTCCTTCTCTTGACGAGAATGTCAGTCGTCACTTCGTCGGCTTCATGATACATCCTATCTTCAATGTTCAAAGTCTTGATCGTCTTAACGCCATTGATGCATTCGGCGAGCCATCTGACAAAGTTAGAATAAGCATTCCGGGCGGTGCGGTGGGCGATGAGCAAAAGCCGTTGGAAAAGCGGCATGACAATCAATAAAATTGGGGCTGTCGATAAAACGATCAGCGAGAGAATAACGTTTGTCGAAAACATCGTCACTAATGTGAAGGCGAGTTCAAAGACGATCCAGATGATGCGGATGATGCCCCACGACAAAATATCGCTGATGGATGCCGTATCATTTTGCATCCGTGCGATTAGCCAGCCGGACGGCGTGCGATCGAAATAGGAGAAACTCAATTCCTGGACTCTCCTGAATGAATCGCGCCTTAAAGAAGTATTGATGAGCATATCAAAATAGTTGGTGAGGAAAAAGGTTACGAAGATCGAGATGGAGCGGATGAAGATGGCTACCCCATAAACGATGCCAAAGTTCACGAAATTGACGCTGAAGTGGATTCCGAAGATGAGTTCGACATTGATGATTAAATCGTTGAGATTACCACCAAGGCCTTGAGAGGGGATTGCCGCAATAGCAGCATGGTTCATCTTCGGCATGAAACTGGAATCATAGAAAGTTGTGATTATCAGCGAAAAAGCGAGAACGATTAAAAGCGGCCAGTTGCGCAAGGCGTAGTGGAAGACCTTTTTCCAGACGCCGAAATTCAACTTAGTCGGTAGTTTTTCTTCTTCGAAGGCAAAATTTCCAGCCATATTCTTATCCCATCTTGGTTTGAATATCAAAAACCCTTTGATACAAACCCTTGCGCGCAATCAATTGCTCGTGCGTCCCTTGTTCGCTGATCGTCCCATTTTCCAAAACGATAATCAGATCAGCATCTTTGGCGGTGGCGATGCGGTGCGTGATAATCAGCGTTGTCGTGCTTTCCGTCCGCCTTTTCAAAGCCGAGCGGATATTGATATCGGTTTCGGTGTCGACCGAGCTGAGCGAGTCGTCAAAAATAAGAATCGGCGCTTTGTTGATAATCGTTCTCGCGATGGCTAGTCTTTGCCTTTGCCCGCCTGAAAGAGTAACCCCTTTTTCGCCGACTGGCGTTTCGTAGCCGCTTTTAAACGACAATATATTGTCGTGGATATCAGCGATTCTCGCCGCTTGATAAACTTCTTCGGGACTCGCATCTGGATTAGCGATGCGGATGTTGCTCATGATCGTTTTTGAAAACAAGAATGGTTCTTGAAGAACGGTCGCGACATTTTGGCGAATATGCGAGCGCGAAATCGTTGTGATGTCTTGGTTATCGATTAAAATCGTCCCTTCGGTTGGATCATAGAGGCGCGTTAAAAGATAGGCGAGGGTTGACTTTCCCGCTCCCGTCTTGCCAAGAATCGCGACCGTCGCGCCCTTTTTAATGCGAAGGTTGATGTCGTGCAAAACCGGTGTCGGACTATCATCAAAATTGAATGAAACATTGTTAAAAACGATTTCGCCATCGATTTCCGGTTTGATGCCGGTATCGATGTCTTCAACTGGTTCGTTAAGGATAATCATCATGCGGTCCATGGCGGCGACGGCGCGGGCCATGTTGGAAAAAATCGTCGCGACATCGCGAATCGGCCACACCATCATGTTGACAAAAGTGAAACTGATGAACAAAGTACCGACCGTTATCTCGCCGGTGTAAGCCAAGCTGATGCCAAAAAGGGTCGTCAGCATGATTTGGCCGAAGACGAAAATATCGCTCGATGAGAAGAAGAAGGACGACAATTTGCGCCAATGGATGAATTTCTTGCGATAATCCTTGAGATTTTCTTCGAAACGTTCGATTTCAAATGCCTCATTATTGTAGGCTTTAACGACGCGGACAGAGGCTAAATTCTCTTCGATGCGCGCAGTCATCAAACCTTCGGAGTCGTCAGTTTTGCGGTAGCGGACGCGCACTTCTTTGATGACGAAAAAAGAATAGATGAACAGAACTGGCAGGAGAATGGTCGATATCAAGGCAATTTTCCAGTTGATCGAAAAGAGGATTGATAAGGAAAAAAGGACGATCAGAAAAGTGTAGACAATCGAATATGAATCGCGGGTTAGAAAGCGGCGGAAAACATCTTCGTCGCGGGTGCAAGTTTGAATGACGTCGCCACTGCGCGTTTTTTTCATAAAGGAGTATGGCAAGCGCTCGATGTGATAAAAAAGTTTTAGTTGCATCGTCTTAGCGACGTTCGGGCCGATGTAGGAGCGCAAAAAGAAGCGTGAGAGAGCCATCAAAGCCACCATCAGAGCAAGCATGATGATGATGACTGAGAAAACCCATAGGTTCTCGCTGAGGAATTGTGGTCCGCCAAAGATATCGGCGATAAAAAGCTCTAGCCAGCCAGCTTGCGGGGTATCGAAAATCTTGCCGGTTAAAGTATCGACGAGGATTTTGCTCATGAAAGTCGATAAAACTTGGAAAAAGACGGAGAAGAAAAGGATGATGTAATGGAAAACGTATATTTTGCCAATACCTTCCGTCGCTTCTTTAATCAATTGCCAGTATTTCTTCATTTGGTGGTTAATTTTGCTTTGTATATGCAAGTAGATAGTTTACCCCATTTTCTTTCAAAAGAAAAAGAGAGATTACATTTTTCTTTACATTTCAGCATAAAGCGTTCATTCTAACTCGTGTATTTTGTTGTATAATACATGTATTGCATTTGCGAAATAGCGCATTTGCAGATGGAAAAAGGTGAGCCTATGCGAAATAAAGTATTAGTAATCGGCTGCGGGCGTTTAGGGGCTAACTTGGCCGCAATCGCTTCCGAAAAAGGACAAAACGTCCTTGTCATCGACAAGAATGAATTTGCCTTTGATCGTCTTCCGGAATCTTTTAGCGGCTACAAAATTGTCGGTGATGCCTCCGATTTATCGCTGCTTGAAGAAGCATATATTAAAACGGCAAAGGAAGTCATAATCGCCACCGGTAACGACAACGTTAACCTCTTTTTGGCGCACGTATCGCGTATAATTTATGAGGTGCCGAGCATTTTCGTCCGCCTCGACGATCCAGAGCGCGGCGTCCTTTTGAATGGCTTAGATATCAAGGCTATCTATCCTTTTGAATTATCCCTTAACAAATTCAAACTGATGAAAGGAGAAGACCGCTAATGAAAATCATTATTGCCAACGGCAAGCACGAAGCCGACTTCATCATCAAGATGTTCAAAGGCCAAAACAAAGAAGTTATCGTTATCAATTCCGATCGTAACTACGCTGATTACATCTCAAAAAACAATAAGATTCCCGTCTATGTCGGCGAACCGTATAAACGTTTTGTCCTTGAGGACACCCATGTCCGCGATGCCGACATTTTCATCGCCCTTGACGAAAGCGACACCGATAACTATGCAGCGTGCATCCTCGCCAAAAAAGAATTCAATGTCAAAAAATGTATCTGCACGGTCACGAACCCGAAAAACGTTGATGTCTTTCGCAAACTTGGCATCGATTCTGTCATCTCTTCGACTTATCTGCTCGCCAACTCGATCAAGTCGGCTTCTTCTTTAGAAGATGTTATTTCCACGCTTTCAATTGAAGAAGATAAAATCGTCATCACGGAGATAGTAATCAATTCCAAATTCAGCATTGCCAACAAAAAAATTATGGATATTAACTTCCCGCAAAACGCGACGATCAGTTGCATTTACCGCGAACCGCATGTCATCATCCCAAATGGCTCAACGGTTATAAAACCGAAAGATAAACTTGTCATTATTTCCACTCCCGACGATCAGGAAATGGTCGTTAAATTTATTCAGGTAACAAACTAAAAATGAAAAAAGCAGCATCTGGTTATCGCTTGATTTTTGGTTATCTTGGCTTCTTTTTAATCATGGTTGGGGCCATTTGTCTTTTGCCGTTGATCGCCCTTATTTTTTATCCTTTGGAAGCCGATGTGGCCATTAACTTTTATCCAGTCGGGCTTATCGCCATTGCAGTCGGAGTTGTCTTAGCCACCCTGCTCCTCCATGGTCGCGAAAAAGAAAGACTAGGTAAAAACCAGGACTATGTGATGCTTATTTTGATTTGGATTATGGCAATCATCATCGGTGCCGTGCCGTTTTATCTCCGCGGCGACATGACAATCACACAAAGCATATTCGAGTCGACGAGCGGTTACACTTCGACTGGCTTAACTGTTTATAATCTCAACCCCGACGCTTCCGGATATCACATCTACACTCTTTATCGTAGCCTCTTAATATTCTTCGGCGCAATTGGCCTCGTCCTTGTTCTTGTCAGCGCCATATCTGATCGCTATGGCATGCGCCTATACTCAAGCGAAGGACACAATGACAAACTCCTGCCCAATCTTGCCAAATCATCGCGGCTAATTCTATCGATCTACACAGTGATAATCCTTTTAGGTGCCGTCGCTTACACGATAGCCGGCTTAAACTTTTTCGATGCTCTAAATCATTCGATTACTGCGGTCGGAACCGGTGGCTTCTCGACGAGCCAAAACGGTGTTTTATCCCTTGGCGGTAATCATATCGCCATCGAAATAATCTCGATGGTCTTGATGATTGCCGGCGCGACAAACTTTGTGATTCATCTATTGCTCATCAGGGGCAAGTTCAAAAAAGTGTTTCGCGATATCGAAGTGCGCTTCTTTTTGCTGATGCTGTTAATTTTCATTCCCCTTTTTATCGTTGGCGTATATACCGCTCACAGCCAAACGCTTGGGGAATTGTCTTTCTTTGATTCTATAAGACTAGGCGTATTTTACATGGTTTCTTCGGTTACGACGACTGGTTTTTCTTCTTTCCAACCGATTCTCGCTCTTGGCTCACCAATTCTTTTCATGTCGGCAATCTTGATGATGATCGGCGGGGCGATGGGCTCGACCGCTGGCGGTATCAAACAAGTCCGGGTGGCCAGCGTTTTTAAAGGCATCTACTACACCCTTTTCGATCGCCTGTCATCAAAGCGCATCATCCGCTCGCACTTCCTTCTTCGCTATGGCGAGGAAAAGGAATACACGAATGACTACTTCAATGAATCCGTCTCATATTTGCTTTTGTATTTGCTTTTGCTTTTTGTCGGCACGCTATTGATAACATTTATGCCTGCCGGCGTTACTTTCGGCGATGCCTTCTATGAAGTCGCCAGCGCCATGTCGGGCACCGGATTAAGCTCAGGCGTAACTTACGCTTCGCAACACGTCGGCGTGCTTTGGGTACTTAGCGTCGTGATGTTTTTAGGCCGTCTTGAAATAATCGTCGTTTATTATGCTGGATCGCGTGTCGTCAGGGATATTTTCAGGAAAGAAACAGTTTAAATTGTTAGAAAGAGAATCGAATATGTTAATCAATGAAATCGAAAAAGCGAGCATCAACGCTTTGAAAAATCACGATAAGGAAGCGCGGGCCATTTTGACGATCATCATCACTCGCTATCGTCAATTGCTGATCGAGGCGCGTGCCGATAGCAGTAAAGAAGTAGGGGATAACGATTTGATCCGCGTTATTAACAAAGTCGTTAAAGAGTTAAGCGAAGAGAAGGACGGCTATACCAAAGTTCATAATTCGGAGATGGTCAAAGCGATTGCTTATCAAGAAGAAGTTGCCAAGTCGTTCTTGCCGAAAATGCTCTCGGAACAAGAAATCTTAGCGGAGATCAATCA
>JBAZDT010000006.1:0-16574 GCA_041654325.1 Bacilli bacterium
TATTGCTGATTACAATCGGCGCAAGATGAAAAAAATCGGCAAATAGCCTGATGGGAGATATTATGGCAGACAAGCAAAAGAACAAAGTTGAGACCGAAGTTAAGGAAAAAAAGTCCAAGGTTAAAGTGGAAGTTAAGGCCAAAAAGGCATCAACGCCTAAAATCGAAGTTGAAAAAGTTGCCACGGATAAAAAAGCGGCGAAACAACCTGACAAGAAACGCGCCAAGATAATTGATGAAGACGAAGTGGTCATCATTGATGAAGATGATGAGATTGAAACGCTCGACACGATCAAAAAGCGCATTATCAAAACCGCTAAAACGCGCGGCTATATCGATATGAGCGACGTTCTTGATCAAACCGCTCATCTCGACTTATCAGATCAAGATGTCGATGAGTTAATTGCCTTTTTCAAATCAAAAGGCGTCGACGTCATTTCCGATATTGATGCCGAAGCTGATTTAGATGATATCGATGTTGATATAATCTCCAAAGGATTAGACAAGAACGAAGCTCTTGATGTCGTTGATGACATCATCGACGAAGATGGCGATGTCGAAGTCGCCGAGATTCTTGAAGAGGTCGATGATTTATCGAAATTGGCCACCGGCGAAGTCAAAGTCAATGACTCGGTCAAAATGTACCTCAAGGAAATCGGCCGCACCGATTTGTTGAAGCCGGCTGAAGAGCCAATTTTAGCCAAGCGCATTCTTGAAGGCGACATGGCGGCCAAAAACGAATTGATCAACGCTAACTTGCGCTTGGTCATCAATATCGCCAAGCACTATAGCCGGGGCAAGGGGATGGATTTTCTCGATTTGATACAAGAAGGTAACCTTGGGTTGATGAAAGCGGTCGAGAAATTCGATTATACAAAAGGCTTTAAATTCTCGACCTATGCAACATGGTGGATTCGGCAAGCGATCACGAGAGCTATCGCCGACCAAGCTCGCACCATACGCATTCCCGTCCACATGGTGGAAACGATTAATAAGATGAAGCGCGTTCAGCGCCAACTCGTCCAAAGATTTGGTCGCGAACCGACGGCAGAAGAAATTTCCTCCGAACTCGATGGCTTTCTGTCGCCTGAAAGAATACGCGAAATTCAGCGCATCGCACTTGATCCCGTTTCACTAGAAACCCCAATCGGTGAAGAGGAAGATTCACATTTAGGTGATTTTATCGAAGATAAAGAGGCTGAGTCGCCAAGCGAATATACAACCAAAGCCCTTCTTAAAGATGAACTATACGAAGTGATGAAGGATTTGACTGACCGCGAAGAGCGCGTCCTTAGACTTCGTTACGGATTAGATGACAACCGGCCGCGGACGCTTGAAGAAGTCGGGCGCGAATTTGGAGTCACCCGTGAGCGTATTCGGCAAATTGAAGCCAAAGCCATCCGCAAACTTCGCCATCCGACAAGAGCTAAGCGCCTCGGTGATTTCCGCGAATCCAAATGATTGTTCTCAGCCGGCGGTTAAAGGAGATCGCAAGCCTCGTCGATCCAGAGGCAATTTTAGTCGACGTCGGCGCCGATCATGGGAAACTATTAATTTATCTTAGACAACATCGTATAATTGCGAAAGGCTACGGCGTTGAAAATAAGATGGGACCTTACTTAGTCCTTTCAAATAATCTAGTCAAAAGTCAATTCACTAATCTTCATGCCATCTATCAAAATGGCATCGCCTCTCTTCCTGAAGATGCCGACACGCTCGTTCTTGCAGGATTAGGTGGAGAAGCAATCATCGGCATTCTCGATGCTGGGCGCGAGCATCTCAAACAAATTAAAGTGATTATTGTCGACGCTCACCGTTCATTAGAACGAGTTCGTCGCTTCGTCGTAAATATTGGCTATCGTATAACTGAAGAAAAAATTATTAAAGAGCGTGGCATCTACTATTCACTGGTAAAATTCCATCAAACACCATCAAAAGTCACCTACTCGGATTTCGAATATCGCTATGGGCCGATAATTATCAAAGATCCTCTTTTTAAAAGTTATGCTCACGAGCAAATAACGAAAATGGACGACCTTCTCAAAAGTAATTTACCGGAAGAAATAAGAAACAGAACATTCAAAGAAAGAGAGGCGTTGAAACCATATGAAAACTAAAGCTTTGATTCGCAAGTTAGCGGTGCGCTTTCCAAAAAGAATCGCCGATTCAGGAGACCGTGTCGGATTGATGACCGGCAAATTGAAAGACGAGACGAAAACAATCGTCGTCTGCCTTGATTTCGACGAAGAAGTCATGCGCATAATCGAGGACAAAAATATCGAAACGGTCGATTTAATTATCACACATCATCCATTTATCTATAAAAGCAAACACTATGTATTTAAGAACGATGAAATCAAAAAGCGTCTCTGCGAAAAGGTTGATAATCTGGGTATTCCCGTCTACAGCATGCATACGAATTTCGATAGCGGACGCGACGGAATGAACGATGCATTGAGCGAAGCGCTTGGCCTTTGTGACATAAGACCCCTTGAAACGCTTGCGATGGCCCGCGGGGGTAAACTCGCCGAGCCGATGGATATATATGAATTCGCCAAAGTGGCCGCTCGCAAACTCAAAGTTCCATATGGTCTTTTGACGCACTCCGGAAAACGTATGATTTCCTCGGTGGCGATTGTCGGCGGAGGCGGTGGCTCACTTTTTGGCTATGCGATGAACGAAGGTTATGATTTGTATATTAGTGGCGATGCCCCTCATCACGTGCGAAGAAGCGTCGTGGCCAATGGCTATAATTATCTAGATTTGCCTCACGAAATCGAGCGCATCTTCATCCCACAGATGAAAAAAATCCTGCTTGAAATCGATTCTGATTTGGAAGTTATCGATATCAATCACGAGCAAACCCCTAAGATTATTAAAGGGCTTTAAGCAATTCGGCAACGCGTTGAGTTGTCGCTAGAGGGGTGGAAGCGCTCGAAACGATAGCAACATAATCAAGACCTGTAAGGTCTTTTTTATTAATAAAAGATTCGTTGAGGATTTTTACGACGCGAGCTTTAGGATAATGCCCGCGGGCGATTTCCACGAGCGACTGGGTATTGCTGCTATATTCTCCGCCGATTACGTAAATCAGCTGCGTGCCGCTTGGAAGTTCAAGAACGGCTTTTTGACGCAAGCGCGTCGCGCTGCATATTTCATCAGCGAACCGCGAGCCAGAAATTCTTGCCTTTATCTCGGAGTGCATTTTTTTCAATTCAAGGTGCGAAAGTGTCGTTTGATTGATGACAAGCGGTGACTTATCCGTGATTAATTCGAAGGAAAAATTATCAATATCGTCAAGAAGGAAGACGTTTTTGGATAAAGAGAGAGCGGCGGTGGCTTCTGGGTGATTTTTCTTGCCGATATAGATTATTTGATGGTCATTTTCGACCTCGCTTTTGATAATTTTGTGATTGAGATTGACCATCGGGCAAGTGGCGTCATAAACTGTCATCATTTTCTTTTTTGCCACGGCATCGAGTTCTTTAGCATGACCGTGAGCGGTAAAGACAACAACGGCTTCATCAGGTAGCAAGGCGAGAAGTTCATTTTGGCTTTTTTTATCATCGCGGATGGTGGTGATGCCCAAGCTTGTCAGTTCATTGATCACATCTTCGTTATGGACGATACTTCCAAGGACGAAAACAGGACCCTCCTTATGTTTTTGGCGAACATCTTTGACAAGTTCGATGGCCCGGATGACGCCGGCGCAATATCCGCTTGGGCGGGAAACGAAAACATTCATGTGTTTATGATAGCATGGGGAGGGTTAATCCGTGTATAATTATCACGGAGTAAAAATGAGTTTTAAATCTTTCAATCTCAGCGAAAAAATGGTTGGTAGCCTCGAGCGGCAAGGCTATCTTTCGCCAAGCTCGATTCAGGAGCGGGTTATCCCGAAAGCTCTCCGAGGAAATAACATCGTCGCCCAAAGTGAAACCGGAAGCGGCAAAACCCATGCCTTTCTTATTCCAATTATCGAAAAACTACATCTTGAAGAAAATGTTTTGCAGGCTTTGATCATCACGCCGACTCGCGAACTTGCAAAGCAAATCCATAATTTTATCTTATCCTTTAAAGACGAATTCAGCCAATTGCACTCGCGCCTTTTCATCGGCGGCGAGGAATTGGATAAAACATTTCATAAAGGGATGAAAGTCCCACACATCATCGTTGGAACCCCGACCCGTGTCCACGATTTCTTAGACGATTCGACAATCCTTGATTTAAGCAAGGTTAGAACCCTTGTCCTCGACGAAGCGGACATGGTGATGGAGATGGGCTATTTCCATGATGTCGATGCCATTTTCAAAGCTCTTCATTCCTCCCCGCAAGTCATGGTTTTCTCGGCAACTCTTGAATTCAATCTCCGGAAAAAGCTCGAAAAATATGTCGGTTCCGATTTCACGATTGAAATGGATGATGTCAAAACCGCAAAGGCTGTCACTCATCACTTAATCGATATCAAACATGGTGATCGCCTCTTTGCGATTCAGACCTTTATCGAAGTCTATAATCCTTACTTGCTGATAATCTTTGCTAGCCGCAAAGAAGACGTCATCAAGATCGGCGCTTTTTTGACAGGTTTGGATCATGACATCATCTCGATTCACGGCGACATGAGCATTCGCGAACGCCGTTCTTCGTTCAAGAGAATCGCCACAAACAAGGTTCGTATAATCGTCGCTAGCGATCTGGCTTCTCGTGGCTTGGATATCAAAGATATCAGCGATGTTTTGAATTATGATTTGCCGCGCGATTTGACTTACTATTTTCATCGCGCCGGACGAACTGGTCGCTTCGGAGTCTCGGGTCGTTGTTTTACCTTTTATAACGTCGATTCCCTAAAAAGTGTCGAACAACTTATAAAACAAGGCGTCGCTTTCTCTTTTCTTGAACTGAAAGACGGAATCATCGGCGAGACAAAAGCCATAGCCCAAAGAAAAGTGTTTAGAAAGAAACGCGATCTTGAACTCGAAAGGGAAATCAAAGTCGCCAAAGCGAAAACACAGACGAACATCGTCAAACCAGGCTATAAGAAAAAGGTGCGCCTCGCCGTCAAAAAAGTTCAGACAAAGCACCGTCGTGAGATTATTCGCAAAGACATTCGCCGCCAACGCGTCGAACGCTATAAAAAGGAGGGTGGAAGCCGTGAGTAAAATTTTTCTTGGATCCCACGTCTCGATGGCGGGACCGGAATACTATCTCGGGAGCGTTAAAGAAGCTCTCTCCTATGGGGCCAACACTTTCATGTTCTATACCGGCGCCCCGCAAAATTCAATCCGCAAGCCAGTTGAGGAGCTGATGATCGACGAAGGTCGCCAACTGATTAAAGAAGCCGGCATTGACGAAAGTAAAATCATCGTTCACGCCCCATATATCATAAATATCGGGAACAAGGATAATCGCGCCGTTTACGATGCATCCAAAAAATTTTTGATTGAAGAATTAAGAAGGGTGAAAGCTTTCGGCACCAGCATTTTGGTCCTTCATCCGGGAAGCCACGTCGGAACTGGCGTCGATAATGGCTTATTATCGATATGCGAGGCTCTAGACGATGTTTTAGCTAATGATGGAACAAATGTTCGCATCGCTCTTGAAACGATGGCCGGAAAGGGTTCGGAAGTCGGCTCGACATTTGAAGAGATCAAATACTTGCTAAATCATAGTCAATATAACCATCGGCTCGGGGTGTGCCTTGACACCTGCCATATCAATGATGCGGGCTTTGATGTTCACAACATTGAAGAAGTCTTGGCGAATTTCGATGCGATTATCGGTCTTGAAAATTTACTCTGCATACATGTCAATGATTCAAAGAACATTCGCGGAGCTCACAAAGATCGACACGCCAATATCGGTTATGGCGAAATCGGCTTCGACACGATCCATTCCTATATCAAACATCCGCGCCTCGAAAACATTCCTAAGATACTCGAAACGCCATATTACGAAGGAAAGCCGCCTTATCAAAAGGAAATTGCTATGCTGCGCGCCGGCGAATTGGAAGAAGGCTGGTTAGAAAGATTATAAATGGCTATAAGCCCTTTTTTATTTCGTTTATCAATGTCGTGAAAGCATCTTTTTCATCGACTGTTCGAATGACTTCACCTTTTTTAAAAAGAACCCACGTTTTGTTTCCGCCCGCCAATCCGTAATCGGCATCCTTGGCTTCCCCAGGTCCGTTGACGATACAACCCATTATCGCCACTTTCAAAGGCAAATTATGGTCTTCTAGATATTTTAAAACGCGCTTAGCCATCGGCACGACATCGACTTGCGTACGACCGCAAGTTGGGCATGAGATGATCGTCGGATACGCTTTGTAAAGATTGAGGTCGTGAAGTAAACGCTTAGCGGCCACGATTTCTTCTTCGGGTTCATCGCTTAGCGAGATGCGGAGAGTGTCGCCGATGCCGGCGATTAAAAGGGGGGCAAGTCCAGCAGATGAGCGGATTAATCCAACGTCTTTAGGCCCGGCCTCGGTGATGCCGAGGTGGAGGGGGTAAGGGAAGGTGTCCTTGGCTATTTGGTAAGCTTCAATAGTTGTTAAAACGTCTGATCCCTTTAGGGAAATAACAATGTCGGTAAAATCATGCTTTTCCAAGATGGCAACGTGTTTTTTTGCTGATTCGACAAGTTTTTGCGCTGGCGAAAGAAGTTGGTTGGTGGCGATGCCCTTATCAAGAGAGCCGGCGTTAACTCCGATGCGGATTGGAATATGGTTGAGCTTGCATGCCTTGACGACAGCTATAACGCGGTCTTCAGAGCCGATGTTGCCAGGATTTAACCTAATTTTATCGATGCCATTTTCAATCGCTAGAAGCGCAAGTTTATAATCGAAATGAATATCCGCGATAAGAGGTATGCTGATCAATTTTTTAATTTCTCTAATTGCATAAGCGTCTTTTTGATCCAAAATGGAAACTCTCATCAGATCGGCACCCAACATGGCGCAGCGGTTTATTTGGGCCGCAACTTCGCGGACGTTTTCCGTTTTGATGTTGCACATCGATTGGATTAAAAGGTGGTTTTGACCACCAATTTGCATTGTTCCAATCGCTATTTTTTTGGTTCTCTCTCTTGGCAGCATAATTACTTATATAATTATAACACTCGCAAACTTCCTGTGGATATCTTTATTTATATGTGCTAATATTTATAGGCAATTTGAAAAATGAGGTGAGTAAAATGCGCGATAACATCATCCTTAAATGCACAGTTTGTGGCGAAGAAAACTATATCGGCACGAAGAATAAAAAGAACCATCCAGAGCGCCGAGAAATCAAAAAGTTTTGCTCCAGATGCAACAAGCAAACAATTCATAAGGAGAAAAAGTAAGGATTAGTCCTTATTTTTTTCAATATGCAAATATTCACGCTGAATTATTCTGATGATGTTTGCAATACCTATATCATCGACGACGAGAAAGGAAAAGCCGCTCTTGTCGACCCTGGATATGGCGATTCTAATGCCATCAGCGAGTTCTTGAAAAAACGCAGTTTGTCTCTTGAATCAATTTTGATCACCCATGGTCATTTCGACCACATCCGCGGCTTGACGCTCGTCCTCAAAGATTTTCCGGATGCGAAAGTATATATTCACGAAAACGAAGTCGACTTTTTATCCAATCCGCGCTTAAACTGCTCATATATGGATCGCGACATCAAACCCGTGGTTCTAGATGTTCACCCCATTAAAATCAACGATGGTGACCAAATTTCCATTCTAGGTTTAGAAACCGTGGTTATCCACACTCCGTTTCATACTCATGGGAGCACATGCTACTATTTTCCGAGTTTGTCGATAATCTTTACTGGCGACACCCTATTTATGAACGCAATCGGGAGAAGCGATTTGCCGACGGGAAGTCCGCGCAGCATAATAAGCAGCTTAGCAAAATTCAAAGTCTTGCCGCCAAACACGAAGGTTTATCCGGGGCACGGCAAAAGCACTAATATCGAACGTGAACTTAAATATAATACGTTTCTAGCGAAAGAATACATACCCAACGGCAAATAACTTTGTTATAATAACAAACGGCAAAAGGAGGAATAACAATGATTAACGTTACAGAATTAAGACCAGGAAATCACTTCATCGACGAAGGTGTTTTATACACCGTGCTCGATATCTTGCTCAACAAAACAGCGATGAGAAAGATGGTGGCTAAAGTCAAAGTCAAAAATCTTCGTTCAGGAGCCATCTTGGAAGTTTCCCGCAATAGCGGTTATATGGTAGAGGCCGTTAGGCTAGATAAAAACAAAATGACTTATCTATACGATTCAGGGGATATGCTTGTCTTTATGGACCAAGTCACTTATGAACAAATTGAACTGCCTATCTCAACGATGGAATGGGAAAAGAATTTTCTCGTCAGCAATTCCGAAATTGAAGTCTTATCTTATGACGGCGAGATCCTCGGCGTTTCTTTACCTGCTAAAATAGCTTTAAAGATTGTTGAATGCGAACCTGCCGTTCGCGGCGACACTGTCAACAAGGCGATGAAGGATGCGATTCTCGAAACAGGACTGAAACTACGCGTGCCCCTCTTCGTCGAAAGCGGTGAGACAATACTCGTAAGAACAGATAACGGCCAGTACGACGGCCGCGCTTAAGGAGGGCGAAAGAATAATAATGGAAACATGGTCATGGATACTAATTATCGTTTTGGCTTTGATCGGAGGACTTGCCGCTGGATTTTTTATTTCAAGGTGGCTCTTCAAAAGAGAATTAGAAAAGAACCCGCCAATCAATGAAAACATGATTCGCGCCATGTTTATGTCGATGGGACGTAAACCGAGCGAATCGCAAATTAAAGCTGTTATGAACAGCATGAAAAAGAATCAGTAATCAGCATACATTTTTATCTTCAAAAAAGGACGCTTTCAGCAGCGTCTTTTTTAATATTATTATGAGATAAAAATTGAAAATTAGTGTGGCGGCGGTGGTCGAATCGCAAAATCTTCGAACCATTGATCTTATAACGTGGAATGTCAATGAAAAAGTCAGATTTTATCATACTAATTTACTGTTATGAATATGATTATGCCATTTATTCACATGGCCAATAACGACTATTTAAGTACTAATTTAATACTATTTAGCCCATCCACTTAACTTTGTTTTCTTCATTTTTCACTAATCGTTTAATATTCTCGTGGTGTCGTATAATGAGCATCATTGTGATGATGGTAATGATGGCTGAATACTCCCAGCCAACAAGGAACATCGTCCCGTTTCCCCACATTCCAAAATTAAAGATTCCTGGATAGAAAAGATTTACAAAAAACATGATCCACGATACGAATGTAACTACTAATGAAGCAATGATTGATGATAATGATACATACTTTTTGTTCTTGAGGATGACAAAGAATATCAAACCAAAGATGGAAAGAAACCAACTTGTCGCGACAACCATTCCGGCTAAAGCTGAAACAGCTTTACCACCTCGGAAATTAGCATATATCGGCCAGCAATGACCAATCGCCGACCCAAGAGAAGCTAAGTAATAAAAGAGGATGCCACCATTCCACAAATTAACGATATTAGCAATTCCGGTAAAATTGATGAGAATATAAACGGACCAAATGGCGATTACGGCTTTGATAATATCGACAATCATGACTGCCAAACCGGCTTTTTTACCCCATAGTCTTCCCGCATTTGTTCCCCCGGCGTTTTTGGAACCATATTCGCGCGGATCTTGTTTGTAAAAAACTTTACCGATGACGATTGCTGTCGGAAAAGAGCCAATTAAATAGCCGATGACCAAGGAAGATAATGCGATTGCTATATTATTAATAATATCCATCTTCTCGCGCACCATAAGTGCTAATTTATTATATAAAACTTATGTTACTTTTTAAATCTAATTTGCTATAATTACGAATTGATTCAATGTAACGGACCAGAACATGCCAGAAAAAATGCTTAAAAGTACTTATACTGCTGCTGATATCGATATTCTCGAAGGCCTTTCTGGCGTTCGTAAAAGACCAGCGATGTATATAGGCTCGACAAACTCGACCGGGCTGCATCATCTAGTGTGGGAAGTTATCGATAACGGTGTCGATGAGGCTCTATCGGGCTTTGGCGCTAAAATATCGGTTACGATTCATAAAGATGGTTCAATTTCGATCGAAGATGAAGGTCGAGGTATTCCTGTTGATATTCATCAACAAACAAACATGCCTGCTGTTCAACTTATCTTTTCGACTTTGCATTCCGGAGGCAAATTTTCTGACTCTGTATACAAGAGCAGTGCAGGTCTTCATGGCGTCGGAGCATCAGTGACCAATGCGTTAAGCGAGTATCTTGATGTCACCGTTTATCGCGATGGATCGATATATCATCTTCGCTTTGAAAACGGAGGAAAGCTAATCGTGCCGCTGGAAGTAATCGGCAAAACCAACAAACACGGCACTTTAATTCGCTTCAAACCAGATTCAACGATTTTCTCATCCATCGACTTCCGCTGGGAGACTATTTATAACCACCTTCAAGAAAGTGCATTCCTATTGAAAAAAGTTCGTTTCATCCTTAAGGATGAAAGAACGGATTTACTCCAAGAGTTTTACTATGTTGATGGTTTGAAAGAATATGTCGCTACACTTAATCAAAATAAGAAACCGCTCGGAAATATCATATCTTTCGAAGATGATGTTAACGGCATCAAAATCGAAAGTGCAATACAATATTGTATTGAGGATTACAACGAATCAATATATTCCTACGCCAACAACGTCCGAACTCGCGATGGCGGAACTCATGAAACAGGTTTCCGCATCGGTATCACTCGCGCAGTCAATGATTTCGCAACGGAAAATTCCCTTTTAAAAGGGAAAACTAAAATCGAAGGCAGCGATATTCGCGAAGGCTTAACCGCCATCGTCTCATTAAAAATTCCTGAATCACTCTTGCAATACGAGGGCCAGACAAAATCGAAACTTGGGACTCCAGAGGCATTGCAAAGTGTTAACAACTTTATTTATAGTAAGTTAACTTACTATTTAAACGAAAATAAGGAATTCGCCATCAATCTAATCCGCAAATGCACCGATGCTCGTGATGCTCGGGTCGCGGCACGAAAAGCCAAAGAAGATGCCCGCAAAACCAAAAAAGTTAAGAATGATCTCATTATCAGCGACAAACTGACACCTTGTCAGTCCAAGGATTATCCTTTAAACGAACTATTCATCGTCGAAGGCGAATCGGCTGGTGGCACCGCTCGCAAAGGACGCGACCGTCTGCACCAAGCCATTCTACCACTACGTGGTAAACCTCTCAATACGGATAACGTCACCATGGATCGGATGCTGAAAAACGAAGAGTTTTCGACAATCATCTCGACGATTGGAGCAGGGGTCGGCCAAAACTTCGATATCGAGGAAGCAAAATACGGAAAAATCATCATCATGACCGATGCCGATACCGATGGAGCCCATATCCAAACCCTTTTGTTAACCTTCTTCTATCACTATATGAGACCACTAGTCAACAAAGGCAAAATCTATGTGGCGGTGCCACCTCTTTACCGCGTTTATCGCGAGGTCAACAAGCAGCTAATTTACGAATACGCATGGGATAACCGCGGCCTAGAAAAAGCTAAAAAGAATATCGGCGCAGGATACAAAATATCGCGTTATAAAGGTCTTGGCGAAATGGACGCAAGCCAGCTTTGGGAAACGACTATGAACCCAAAAACAAGGCAGTTAATTCGCGTCAAAATCGAAGATCCTTTACTCGTCGAAAGACGGGTCAGCGTACTGATGGGAAAAGATGCTGCCGTCCGTCGTAAATGGGTTGAAGAAAACGTTGATTTCAATTTGGTCGATACCTTTATCGAGGAGATTAAATAATGGCAGATAAAACTGAAGACAAAATCGAAGTTTTCAAAGAAAAGATCCGCAATGAACCTCTCGAGGAAGTAATGGGGGATCGCTATGCGACTTATGCAAAATATGTCATTCAAGACCGGGCAATTCCCGATGTTCGCGATGGCCTGAAACCAGTTCAAAGACGCATCATTTTTGCGATGTATGAATCTGGTAATATTTCGACGCGGGCAACTAAAAAATGTGCACATACCGTCGGTGCCGTCATGGGCAAATATCACCCCCATGGCGATAGCTCGATTTACGATGCTTTGGCCCGTATGTCACAAGATTGGAAAGTCCGTGTTCCGCTCATCGACTTCCAAGGCAATAACGGCAGCATCGACGGCGACGTTCCGGCAGCCTATCGTTACACTGAAGCAAGGCTTAGCGAAATCGCCGAAGAACTAACTCGCGACTTAGAGAAAAAGACCGTCGACATGGATTTGACTTTCGATGATACCGATTTCGAACCGAGCGTCTTGCCGTCGCGCTTTCCAAATCTGCTCGTCAATGGCAGCGAAGGTATAGCCGTTGCATTAGCGACGGAAATTCCGCCACATAATCTTGGCGAAGTCATCGAAGCGGTCATCTGGCGGATTAACCATGTCAATGTTACTCCTCTTGATTTAATGCGCTTTGTCCAAGGACCGGATTTTCCTACCGGCGGACTCATTTACGCAGGCGAGGGACTCCGCAATATATACGAAACCGGCCGTGGCCGCATCGAAGTAGTGGCCAAAACCGAGATCATCAATGAGAAAAACGTTAAGCAGATTGTCATCACCGAAATTCCTTTCAAAACTGTAAAAATTTCGATTGTCTATGAAATAGACAAGATTAGGCATGGCAAAGAGATTGACGGCATCCTTGAGGTCCGCGATGAATCAGATCGCAATGGTCTAAGAATCGTCGTCGATTTAAAAAAAGACGCGAAACCAGAAGTTGTTCTCGCTTATCTTCAAAACAAAACGCAATTGAAAAGCTTTTATTCCGCGAATATGGTAGCGATTGTCGGTGGGCGGCCAAAAACGCTGAACCTGTTGCAAATCATCGATGCTTATATCGAGCACCAAGTTGATGTCATCACGCGCCGAAGCCATTTCGATCTTGATAAGAGCCGGGCTCGCCTCCACATCGTCGATGGACTAATCAAGGCAATTTCCACCCTCGACGAAATTGTCAAAGTCATCCGCACCTCAAAAGACAAAGTCAACGCCAAAGAAAACCTTCAGAAAAAATTCGCCTTTTCGGAAGCGCAAAGCGAAGCCATCGTCATGTTACAACTTTATAAGTTGTCAAATACCGATATAACAACTTTAACCAACGAGAAGAACACTTTAGAAAAAACCATTATTAAGCTCGAGGGAATTCTCGAGGATCGTAAGAAACTTGATCGTGTCATCGTCGCCGATCTTCGCGCAATCGCCTTAAAATATGGTGATGCACGCCGCACGCAAATTGTCGAAAAAGATGTCAATATGCAAATTGACAAGCGTGATTTAATCGCCAAAGAAGAAGTCGTTTTAGCAATCACGCGCGATGGATATATCAAACGCAGTTCTGTCAAATCCTATCGCGGAAGTGGAATCGATTCTCTTCCTGGGCTGAAAGAAAACGATATTCTCGTCTATCGCGGTCAAGCGATGACGACGGACTATGTTTTGGCGTTTACCAATCGCGGTAATTACCTATATATTCCGATTCACGAAATCGCCGATACTAAGTGGAAAGAAGAAGGCAAGCATATCAACTATTTAATCAGCCTCGAATCCAACGAGCAGATTGTCTGCGCTTTTGTGGTCAGCGATTTTAGAAGTGACTTGTTTTTGGCACTCATCACGAAAAAAGGGCAGATTAAGCGCGTTCGCTTAAGCGACTTTGTCGTCGTTCGCTATGCAAGACCGATCACGGCCATGAAACTCATTGGCGATGATGAAATCGTCGATGTCATCTATACAAGCGGTGATAGCAATATCCTTCTTTTGACTAGCGCCGGTGGTTCCATCCTCTTTAACGAAAACGATGTCACAATCGCGACTTTAAAATCGGGGGGAGTTAAAGCTATCGGCCAGTTGAAACCGGCCTCGATCGTCAAAATGCTCGCTTTTGAAAAGGACGAGAAAAGCAAAATTGTTCTACTCACTCACGCCGGGCATGTTCGCATCTACGATTATGCCAACACGCCATTAACTTTCCGCCTTGGCAAAACAACTGCCATCTACCCATGTTTCAAAAGCGAACCGCACTATCTCATCTACGCTCGGAAAATTGACGAAAAGGACGAGAAAATCGCTCTGCGCGTTCAAGCCAATAATAAGGCTGTTATCGAGGTTCTAATCGATGATTTTTATGTTACTCCTCGGAATAAATACGCCAAGGGAACAATCTCGCTGCCGCGTCGTTCATCGCTCAACATCGTCTTTCGGGAAGAGACGACGATTATCGATAAAACTATCGTCGCCCACGAGCCACCGGTTGTAGAAAATAACGAAGCGACAAGCGATGTGGTTGTTGAAAACGGCGAGGATTATAAGCAAATTTCAATCTTTGATGAAGATGAAGAGAAAAAATAGTCGTCTTTAGCGAAGTGCGTTGAGATTGATGATCACATTAGATATAAATGCAATAATTTCTAACCCAAGGGCGATACTGCAAAAAGCGATATCGCTTTTTCTTATCCTATAGAGATTGTTTATAACGAGGGTGAAGGCAAGCGCATAAAAAGTTACAATGACGCCGACAATAGGAATGAAGAGGAAAAGAAATAAGCCGATGGTCGCGATTATCGACGAACCGTAGCTAATAAAGAACCAGGCAGCTTTTGATTTTGGTTTCGTCATATTTCCATTATATCAAATATCGAGTTTATGGTTTCTCCCATTTAAACTCTTAGCATAGGCGAGATGGCGAGGATAAATATCAACAAAAATGGTAAAAGTCTATGATTTTACGAATATAATTTGTAAAATAAGTATATGAATAAGCGTTTCGTTCCTTATTGCGTGGCCCAGAGCATTTACGAAATCGAGCCCGCCTTTTTTCAAAAGCATAAAGTCAAAACTCTTTTTGTCGATCTGGATAATACTCTTGATGCCTATGATACGCTTTCCCCAAGCCAGCGAGCCAAAGATTTAAAAAGGCAGTTGGAGAATCTGGGCATCGAAATAATCGTTGTTTCGAACAATACTAAGAAACGAGTTTCAAATTACGCGATAGAACTTGGTGTCAAGTATATCTACTCGCTCGGCAAGCCTTTTGCCTTTAAATTAAAAAGATTCATCAACAGAGAAAATATTGACCTCGATAAAACGATGATGATTGGCGATCAGATTATTACCGATGTCTGCTGCGGAAATGGAGCAGGCATTCGTACAATCCTGACGCATAAAATTGTCGAAGAGGACCAGTGGACGACAACTTTCAACCGGCTCTTTGACAATCCGCGCTATAGAAAAATGGCAAAAAAGCAACTTCTAATAAATTGGAGGAATCGATGATGGCAAAGCTCAAAATTATTAAACGCTGTTATTCTTGCGGCATCATCTTGCAAAGCAAGAGTCAGCAAGAAAAAGGTTATGTAAAAAAAGAAATTCTCGAAGACATCACGAAGGGAGTTATCTTTTGCGATGAATGCTATCGCAGTGAAAAATATAACATCGCTCCTAAAGAAGCGCATCTTGACCCCCAATTTTTAACTCTAATTGCCGATGCACAAGCAACCGATGCCCTTATCGTCTACGTCATCAATCTTTTCTCATTTGAAGCCGGCTTTATTCATCACCTTAATGAGAAATTGTCAGGTCTTGACGTCCTCGTCCTCGCCAACAAGCACGACATCATGCCCCAAGATGTCGATGATGAGCAACTTAAGGAATATGTCGCCCATCGTTTGCGGGTCGAAAAGATTCAAGTGCGCGATGTCGTCTTGATTAGCGCAGCTGAGAATTATAATATGCGGCAAGTAATCGACTTAGTTAGCGAAATCAGAAAAAGACGAGACGTCTATGTTATCGGACAAAAGTTTTCCGGCAAGACAACTTTGATGGAAGCCTTTCTCAAAGAATATAAAAATTCAAGTCGCGCCAACATCATCACGCAAAACTATCCGGGCACCAATTTGAAGGTAATGCAAATTCCCATCGACGCCTCGACTTACTTTTACGATACTCCTGGGCTCGGCAACGAAAACTCGATTCTTGAGAAGGTCGAGAAACAAGTTCTTAAAGCGATTGTCCCGATGATACGCCTCAAAAAACGCGCTTTCACTCTATCAAAAAATAATGCTTTGTTTCTTGGCGGTCTTGCCAGCGTGGAGCTAATCGAAGGTGGCAAAACAGCGGTGGAGTGCTATTTCGCCGATGATGTCGACATCAAAAAGTCCTTTATTTCCAATTCCGGTGCTTCTTTCATCCGCCAAATCAGCAATAATTTGATCAAGCCAATTTCCAAAGCCATACAAAGTCTTAAAGACTTTGATATTTTTGATATAGACGTCGACGAAAGCGGATCACGTGATATTGGCATTAACGGCTTAGGCTGGTTTTCCTTTATCGGCGCGAATCAAACATTCCGCTTATATGTTCCAAAAGGTGTATCCTTTTATACTACGAGGTCAAAAATAGTACATGTTAAGTAATAAAGACCGCCAAGAACTGTTTGCTTTAAGCAATAAAATAAAGAACAAGCATATTAT
>JBAZDT010000007.1:0-6486 GCA_041654325.1 Bacilli bacterium
GGCGATGATCGAGACGACGGAAATCTCCAAGATGTTCATGTCCAAAAACAAGGATCTGGAGCAGTATTACACGTGGTGCAATCCACGCTCTTTCGTGTTGGTCAGAAGAGAATCAAATACCAAATATGGTTATCATGGTTTTGGCGTTAATTCAATTGAAAAAGCTTTGCTTGGACTTTCTTCTTCAATCGATAAGACGCTGAAGACGGCCCTCGAATTACTCGATTCCGTCACGCCGACACCGGGATATTACGATGTCATCACCGATCCTTCAATCACCGGTCTTATCGCCCACGAGGCCTTTGGCCACGGCGTGGAGATGGATATGTTCGTTCGCGACCGAGCGAAATCGCAGGAATACATGAATCAGCAAGTAGCCTCTCCGTTAATCACGATGCACGATGGGGCTGCCGCGACTTATAGTGTCGCTTCCTACTTCTTTGATGATGACGGCGTTTTGGCCCACGACACGAAAATCATCGATAAAGGCATTTTGGTCTCCGGCATCTCCGACGCCCTTTCGGCCTTGCAACTCGGTAAGAAGCCAACCGGCAATGGCCGGCGCGAATCGTATAAGCGCAAGGCGTACACGCGGATGACGAACACTTTCTTCTCGAGCGGAAAATCCAAGCTCGAAGATATGATCAAGAGCGTTAAATACGGGTTTTTGCTCTCGCAGACGGATAACGGCATGGAAGACCCGAAAAACTGGGGTATTCAATGCGTCGCCCAATACGGCCGCGAAATCGTCGATGGTAAGTTGACCGGCAAAATCGTCTCTCCCGTCGTGATGAGCGGTTACGTCATCGATTTATTAAAATCGATTACCGCGGTTTCCAAGGACTTTGAAATCATCGGTTCGGGATCGTGCGGCAAAGGATATAAAGAATGGGTTCGCGTCAGCGATGGCGGGGCTTATTTGAAAGCGAAGGTGAAAATCGGATGATTAAACAATTAGCAAAAGCTTTAAAAGAAGCGACAGTCATCACTGATTGGCTGGTCGCGGAAGTGACGACTAACTCGTCACAAGCTTTTTACGTCATGCAAAAACTTGAGACCACGCGCCTAGTCAAGACCAGAGAATACCATGTCACCGTCTATCGGAAGTTCAAAGAGGGCGATGTCACTTATATGGGTTCTTCGAGTTTCGTGCTGAGCCATAAACTGCCGGTTTTGCAATTGAAAGCGAAAATCGAAGAAGCCGCTTTCGCCGCCTCCTTGATTAAAAACCGTGATTACGATTTAGTCGTCGGCGAGAAGAAAAAGATTTGTAAACAAAAACCATTTCCGCTTGAATCATTTGCCCTCCTCGATCAAATCGCCGCCACATTCTTTGCTATAGCAAAACCTAACGTTCGTTTCAATTCTCTCGAACTATTTCACAACACGAAAGTCGAACATATCGTCTCCTCGCGAGGTATCGATTATAAGAAGACGCTTTCAAATATCAACATCGAAGCCATTCCTTCTTATGATGGCGCAAAAGACAAAGTCGAATTGTATAAGTATTATACTTACAAAGAAGTCAATTTTGATGTGTTTAGGCAGGATGCCACGGCCGCATTGAGCGACGTGACGGCGCGCTATCAAGCCGAAGCCATCAAGGATTTGAAGAAAGCCGATGTCATTCTTCGAGATGAAGATGTAAAGAGCCTTTTTAATGCTCTGATCGAAGACTATTCTTATGATGCAATTTATCGCAAGAACACCGATAAGGTTATCGGCGACGCGATTCAAAAAGATGTCAAAGGCGAGTATCTGACCATCGCTTTGAAACCCGCTTCCCGCGCTGATGCTTTCGATCGCGATGGGGTTTTGCTGTCGCCGATTAAAGTAATCGATAGAGGTCTGATCGCCAATTATTACGGCTCCAACCAATACGCGCAGTATCTTAAGATTAAACCTTCCGGCCTCTTGAGCACGATTGCGGTGGCGAAAGGCAAAACACGTTATGCGACCATGAAAAAGAAACCGCATCTTCAAATCATCGCCTTGTCTGGCATTCAAATCGATATGTATTCCGGCTATATCGGCGGAGAAGTCCGCTTAGGCATTTATTACGATGGCCAAGATTATCACCCTGTCTCCGGCTTCGCTTTTAGCGGCAACATCGATAAAGGTCTCTCTTCGATTACCCTATCGCAAGAGATGACGGCCCTAGATGGCTACGAGGGACCGAAGTATCTCAAACTCAAAGATATGGAAATCATCTAGGAGATAACAATGGCTTTAACCAAAAGACAATCGCTCGGAGAAGAAATCGCCAACGCCGTCTCGCATGGACTAGGGGCCGTTTTCGGCATTGTCGTCCTTGTTTTGATGCTCGTAAAAAGCCACGCGGTGGAGCAAGTCGTCAGCGTGACGATTTTTGGCACTGGCATCATCCTTTTGTATTTGATGAGCACTCTTTATCACGCCTTCAAAAACGATTCGGTGGTCAAAGAGTTGTTTAAACGCTTCGACCACCTTTCCGTCTACCTTTTAATCGGCAGCACTTATTCGCCGATCTATATTCTGATTTTGGATAAACCCCTCGGCTGGATTTTATTAGCAGTTCAATGGGCGATTATCATCGTCGGCATCGTCTTGAAAGCCACCTTGATCAAAAGGTTCATGTATTTTCATTTGGCGATGTATCTCATCCTCGGCTGGAGCGGCATCATCTTCTTTGGGTCTTTATATGCCTTCTCGTCAATTGCCTTCTTCCTTATTCTCGGGGGTGGCATCGCGTATACGGTTGGCGTTTTGTTCTATGCCTTGCACCCTTTCAAATACTCGCATTTTGTGTGGCATATCTTCGTTTTTATTGGGACTTTGCTGCATTTTTTGGCCATTTATCTCTTTTTGTTGGTATAGCAAAAAGACCGTTAACGCAATTAGCATTTACAAATATTACAATGACTCTTTAAGGTCGTATTGCAGCTGGTAAAGGTTGTAGTACAGACTTTTTTTCTTGAGCAGTTCTTGGTGGTTTCCGGATTCCTTAATCTCGCCTTTTTGCATGACGAGAATCTTGTCGCAGTGCTGAATTGTCGACAAGCGGTGGGCGACGATAATCATCGTCGAGATGTTCATCATTTTCGCCAGCGAATTTTGAATGACGGCTTCGGTTTCCGAATCGATGTTGGCGGTGGCCTCGTCAAGAGTCATCACCGTCGGCTTATAGACCACTGCTCTAGCAAAGGATATAAGCTGCCTTTCGCCGCTCGAGAAGTTGTTGCCGCGTTCGCGAACCTCGTGGTCAAGGCCTTCCGGCAATTTCTTCAAGACATGGTCAAGACCGACATAATCGGAAGCTTTCTCAATCTCTTCCTGGCTGATTGATTCATTTTTCAAAGTGATATTATCGCGGATCGTCCCCGAGAACAAAAAGACGTCTTGAAGCATTTGGCCGACGAATGAGCGGAGCGATGAGCGCGTGATGCGCTTAATATCGATTCCATCGATAAGAATCTGCCCTTTTTGAATTTCGTAATTGCGGACGATGAGCTGTAAAATGGTCGTCTTTCCGCTGCCGGTAGCGCCGACCAAAGCGACGTTTTCGTTCGGCTCGACTTTAAACGAGATGCCTTTTAAAACCCATTCGTTGGGGAGATAGCTAAACCAGACATCCTTGAATTCGATTGAACCGCTGAAATTCGTCAAAGTGATGGCATCTTCGTCATCGACGATATCAGGTTTTGTGTCGAGGACGTCGAAAATCTTCTCAGCGCTTGCAAAGCCATTCTGCAAGGAGTTGAATTGCTCGGCGATTTGTTGGATTGGCTCAAAAAACTGCCCGACATAAACGTAAAAAGAAACAAAAAGGCCGATCGATAAAAGACCGCTGAAAATCGATCCGACGCCAAAATAGATGGTCAATAACGTCGCCACCATCGAGAGCAAGTAGATTGTCGGACGGTAAATACCAAAGGTATATATTTCGCGGAAGTAACTCTTCTTCAGTTTTTCGTTGATTGTTTTGAACTGCCCAATCTTCTTTTCTTCCTGGTTGAACACTTGCGTGATTTTCATCCCGGAGAGGTTTTCCGAGAGAAAGGCGTTGACCTCGGAGACATTGTTGCGGACGCTGCGGTAGGCGCTGCGCGAAAAGCGGCGGAAAAGCATAGAGGCGAGGAAAATTAGCGGGACGACACCCATCGCAACCAAGGCCATGCGCCATTCGATGACAAACATGATGATGGCGATAGCGACCATCATCAAAATATTGCGGATCAGGTTGACGATCGTATTCGTGAACATCTCTGAGATGTTGCCCGGATCATTGGTGGCTCGCGTTACGAGTTTTCCGACCGGGAGTTGGTTAATCTGGCCGATCGAGAGCGATTCGATATGATCAAAAACCTCAACGCGCAGTTGATCGGTGATTTTCTGGCCGATTTTCTGAAGCATCAGGTTCTGGTAAAAACCGATTAGAATCGACATCCCAGTGATGACGAGCAAGACGGCGGAGCCGATGAGAACAATCAGTATTTTATCATCTAAAGAGGCTAAAGGATTGGTCATGTAATCAATCGCTAAGCCAGATGCTAACGGCAAAATCATATTCGTGAATGTCGTGATAATCATCAAGATAAACGACAGGACGAACTTACCGATATAGGGTTTGAAATAGCGGAGGATGCGGACAAGGAGTTTGATGTCCTGGTGCGCTTCATGGTTTTCGACAAAATCACGCATGGCTTGCCTCCTCTCCAACTAAAGCTTCGAGTTTTTGCATTTTATAAATCTCTTTATATAAGGAATTTGTCTTCAATAATTCGGCGTGGGTGCCAAAACCGGCGATGCGACCTTGGTCGATGAGAACGATTTTATCAAGGTTGCGGACGGTGGAAATGCGGTGGGCGATCATCAGCGTCGTCTTGCCTTTGCGCACCCGCCTCAAGTTTTTGATGATGTCTTCTTCGGTTTTGGTATCGACGGCCGAGACCGAATCATCAAGGATTAAAATAGTCGGGTTTTTGATGAGGGCCCGGGCAATCGAAACGCGTTGCTTCTGGCCTCCAGAGATCGTCACCCCGCGCTCGCCGAGAACGGTTTGATATCGTTCTTTAAACGACATGACATCTTCGTGAAGGTCAGCTAGCTGGCTGACTTCGACGACTTTTTCTTCATCGATATTATCGAAAGCAAAGCCGATGTTGTTGGCGATCGTGTCCGAGAACAGGAAATTATCCTGCGGGACATAGCCGATGTGCTCGCGCAAAGTTTTAAGTGAAAGATGAGCGTGATCGTAAGCACCAAATCGGACCATGCCTTCTTCGATATTATAAATATGGAGGAGAAGTTCGACTAAAGTCGATTTGCCACTTCCCGTCTTGCCTAGGACGCCGACCATCTCCCCGGCTTTAATCTCGAAGGAGACGTTTTTCAAGATCGGTTCGGTGGCGTCGGGATAGGTAAAGGTCAAGTTAGTGAAGGATATCGACCCATCCAAAGCTGCTTCTTTAACGGCATCCGCTTGTTCAAACACAATTGGCTTAGCTTCTAAGAAGCCGTAGATTCTCTTCGCCGAAGCTTGGGCTTGGCCGTTGATGTTTAAAAACCACGAGATGGCGAACACAGGCCAGAGCAAGGTGAAGAAATAGGCGATGTATTCTGTCAGCTCGCCGCTGGTTAGCTCGCTTTTAGCGATGAGGATGGAGCCGAAGGCGATAATGGCGATGATGACGACGCTGATCATGGCATCGATAATGATGTTGACGATGATGGAGTAGCGCATGTGATCCATCGACTTCTCGTATACTTTATTCGATTTTTTCTTGAAACCTAATGCTTCGCTGGCTTCGCGGATATAAGCCTTGATGACGGTGATGCCCGTAAACGATTCTTGGGCATAGTCGCTGGTTTCTTCAAAAGCATCCTGGCGAAGTTTGTATTTTTGCTCCATCTTCACCTCGAGAAAGAAGACGAGAACGCCCATCAAGGCCATCGGGATGAAGGCGTAGAGAGTCATAACCCAGTTGAGAGAAAACATTCTTATTAAGACGAAAATACCTAAAACAAGACCGTCGACGATCATCAAAAGGCCGAAGCCGTAGAGTTCGCGAACGGAGCTAAGATCGTTGATGAAATGGCTCATCAAACCGCCAATTTTCTCATGAGAATAAAAATTCTGGTCGAGTTTCGTGGCGTGCTTGAACATCTCCTGGCGGATGTCGGTTTCGATTTTCCGGCTGTTGCCGAAAAGTAAAAGGCGCCACAAAAAGCGTCCGATCGTGATGCCGGCGGTGATGAAGACAATCGTTAAAAGAGGCCATAAAATTTGGGAAACATCGATGATTGTTTTATCTTCGACCCCATCGATGATCGTTTTGATGATGCGGGGTATTTCGAGTTGGTACCAGTCGATAACGACCAAAATCGCGACCCCTAGAAGAAATGATAGGCCGTATTTTAGATAGTAGTGACGGAAGTGTTTAAGAAATATCATAAAAAAGCCCCAACCTCTATATTCTACACGGGTCACGACAAAAAATATTTATT
>JBAZDT010000007.1:6496-16376 GCA_041654325.1 Bacilli bacterium
CTAGAGCTCTTTAAAAACAACAATAGGTCTTTTTCTGTTGTGCACCATCGGAATATGAAAGGTCATAGCCTTATAACCGATATTTTTTCATGTAATTTTTGCACTAATAAAAAACACTCATTTTTACTATAGTAAAGATGTATAATTAATATTAAGTAATCTATATTATGGAGGCTCGGATATGACTGATACCTTATTATACATCGCGATTTCATTATTAGGGGCGCTGATAATTATCTCGATTGTGTTGATATTCCTTTTTCTTCGCCGCAAGAGCGCGGTGAGTGGTGGGCTTTCAAGTGAAGACCTGCAGAAACTGCTCCAAGAAAGCCGCATGAATAGTTATAAAGACTACGCGTCGATCATCAAGAGCCAAAATGAGGAAATCAATAAGCTTAAAGATGGCATCACCTCCGGTATGAACGAAGCCCAAAAGAACAACCAAAACGATTTATATAAGTTTTTAGACGAGACAAAAAAACGGTTGAGCGATATCCAGCTCAATTTCAATAAGGAATCCGCGGATGTCAAACAGCAAAACCTGAGCAGCATTAAGGATCTTATTTCCCAGACGACGAAAGATATTAGCGAGTTAAAAACGAAAATCGTCGCCGAGATTAACGACGCAAATATCAAGAACAACAAAAACGTCAATGAGCAGAACGTCAAGACGCAAGAGCAGATCAACAGCCAAATCCAAACTCTTAAAGAACAAGTGCAAAAATCATTGGAAGCCGGCTTTGAAAAAAACGATAAGGCGATGCAAGACTTCATTCAAAAGACGGCCCTGATCGAAGCCTCGACGCGGCAAATCGAAGATTTGCGAAAAGAAATCAGCCGATTCAACAATATCCTGAGCAACCAAAAAACGCGTGGTAACTTTGGCGAAGACGTCCTTGATCAAATCCTGACCGCCATCTTTGGCGATGTCGGATCGTCGACTTTTTATCGTAAGCAAGTCGACTTGACCAAAGAGTTTAAAGTCGGGCAAGTCAAGGACGAAAAAGGCGAGAAGCAAAACGTCATCGTCGACTTCCTCTTTAATGTGATCACCGACCATGGGGTTCTACCGCTTTCCATCGACGCCAAATTCCCATATGCCAACTATCTACCCTTGTTGGATGAGACGATCAGCCCCGAACTTCGCGAAGAGACGAAGAAAAAGTTCAAAGCCGATGTCAAAGGCCGCATCAAAGAAGTGACAAAATACATCGTCGATGGCAAAACCGCTCCTTACGCCGTGATGTTCATTCCGGCGGAAGCGGTGTTCATCGATATTTTCAAGGAATTCCCCGATGTCGTCGAAGAAGCTCGCAAGCAAAAAATCATTATCGCTTCGCCGAGCCTGATCGTGACGATTATCCAAATTCTCCAATTTATCCTCAAAGACTACCAACTGCGAAATAACGCCGATCAAATCTTGCGATTAATCGATGAAATCGGCAGCGAATTCGGGCGCTTTGCCAGCCGTTGGGAAGACCATAAAAAGCACGTTGAAGCCTTGGGTAAAGATGTAAAAGACATCGATACGACGACAGTCAAGATGGTCAAGCGTTTCGACGAAGCCAAAAACTATATCGACCACAATAAGATCAGCGAACCGAAAGCCATCGTTTTTGATGGCGATGAAATAATCGATGTTGACGACGAACGATGATTAATGTATTTATTTCGCTCTTTAATTAATCAGCGCTTTTTCCGAATAGTCTTTTCTTTCCTTTGTTGACAAGGACTTGTCCCATTGTCATAATGGCGTTAAATCGACGATGAGAAGACCCTTATTGGAAAGTTCAAGCGAACTAGGGATAGTGCGAGCCTGGGAACTGATCGATAAGTGCGTTAACATCTTGGAGTGGAAGAAGAAGCGATTGTAGAACTTCCCGGCCTTCGCCGTTACCGAATTCGAGCGCTGAATAAAACATTCAGAAATAAGGTGGTACCACGAGCATTCGTCCTTATGTGGGACCTTTTTATTTATCAGGAGGTATAACATGTACAAGAGCAAATTAAATTTGATGGAGACGGAAATCGCCATCAAATACATCAAAGATGAATTTGAAAGACGGTTGGCCCGCAAACTCAATCTCGTTCGCGTTTCGGCGCCGTTAATCGTTTCGAAAGAAAGTGGCATCAATGATTATCTAAATGGCTTTGAACAGCCGGTGGCCTTCCTCTATCAAGGCGCAGACATCGAAATTGTCCAGTCGCTCGCCAAATGGAAACGGATGGCGCTTAAGCGCTATGGTTTTCGAAAAGGGCAAGGGCTATACACCGACATGAACGCCATCCGTAAGGATGAAATCGTCGACTGTCACCATTCCCTTTACGTCGATCAGTGGGACTGGGAGAAAATTATCGGCGTAGAGAACCGCACGAAAGAATATTTATTCAAAGTCGTCAACAACATCTTTGATGTTTTGCGCGTCATGGAAAAAAACTCAAGGCGGCTTTTCCCCTCTTTAGATAAGAAACTGCCGAAAAACCTCTTCATCATTGATAGTCAGGAACTGGAAAATCGTTATCCCGATATGACAAGCCGCGAGCGGGAATTTCAAATCGTCAAACAGCATAAAGCCGTCTTCATCCATCGCATCGGCGGGAAGTTATCTTCGGGAAAGATTCATGACGGCCGTTCCCCCGATTATGATGATTGGGAGTTGAACGGCGATATCCTTCTTTTTGATCAAATTAATGGTGCCGCCTTGGAAATCTGTTCGATGGGCATTCGCGTCGATGCTGTTTCTTTGCTTGAGCAACTTGCCGAGCGCAATGCTCTCGATCGCCTAGTCTATCCATACCATCAGGCGATTATCGAGAAGGCTTTGCCTCTGACAATCGGTGGCGGGATTGGCCAATCGCGGATTTGCCAATTTTTCTTGGAGAAAAAGCATATCGGCGAAGTCCAGGCCAGTTATTGGCCAGATGAAATGGCTGAAGCGTTGGAAAAAGAAAACGTCAAATTACTATAAGGACAAGGCATCACTTTAAGTGATAAAATATAGTGGCACGCGAAAACGACCTTCCTTTTCGCAAAACCACTTTCTCATCGGAGCAGGCCTTAATGAACAACATCTCGAAGACGACCTTCCTCAAATATCTACGCTGTCCACGCGCCGCGGGCTTTGAAAGCAAAACCGGCGAGCTTATTCATAATTACAAATTAGATTTAAACAAGGCGGATAATGAACAAAAAACCCACCTTCTCGAACTAGATATCAAAGAGAAACTTAAGGATTTATTTTCGGACATGTTAAAAGATGACGAAGCCGAGGAAAGCGATGGCGAGGAATACGCCGCGACCGATTTTGATAATCTGATCAAAGAGAATAAAGCCTTGTCCGCGATGATGAATACCTACTTCCAAATTGAGGAATTATCGACGGCGAAAGCTCGAACTTTATTCGGGGGCCTAATCATCGCCGGCAGGCGCGAAGGCAACCAAGTTCTCGGCCAAAAAATCATCAACCTCTTTAAAGATGGTTTTAACTTTTATTCTTTTATCGATACATATCAAGAAGACGAGCAGAACATTCGCATCATCGAATCAAAGTCGACGACCTCATCGAAGTTTCTCGACCTCGGCCCGAGTGTCAAGAAAGAGAAGCAGCCCATCTTCGTCACCTCCCCTCAAGGTGTCCTCTATTTAAAAGAAGAAGTGGGAAATTTCGAACTTGACGAAAAATACTTTGAACACCGCAATAAACTGCTTGATCGCTTTAGCGCGGTTGGGGGTTATGTCTACGATTTAGCGTGGCAACGCTACATCATCGAACACTCCGAGCCGACAAACAAGAAGCGTCGCTATTACCTTTCGGTTTTAAACCGCGATTATAAATGCGATGGCAAAAAAGACCAAGACGGTCGGAATTTATATAACCCCGAAGCGATTGTCACCTTCATCGATTTGACGCAGATTACCGCCGAACTGCAAACTTCAATCGAAGCCGATTTCAACACCTTGATCGAAAGAATCACTCACCCCGACACTTCGATTGTCCCTTTGGAAAACAGAAAGTGTCAAATTGGCAAAGGCTACCACGAGTGCCCGTGGATTAAAATCTGTAAAAAAGATAAGAAAGTCCCCGATAAGAATTCGGTGTATGTCTATTTAGATGGTCATAAAGGGTTTGGCGATCAAGACATGAAGGCCGACGAAAAAGAATCAAGGGAAGATTTGATCGAGCGCGGCATTACCGGCGCCCTTGATGTGACATATGAGTGGCTCAGTCCAAAGCAGCAGATTCAATACCGAACGATCTTCAACGGCAAGCCATTTATCGAAAAGGAATTTATTAGAAGCATGCTAAACGATTTGCGTTACCCACTCTTTCACCTCGATTTCGAGACGATGAATTATCCGCTTCCCAAATTTAGGCAGGAAGCGCCTTATCAACAATCGGTTTTTCAATTTTCGCTGCACGTTGAACGAGCCCCGGGCTTGTCCGATAAAGAAACAGACAACTACTCTTTTCTCTCGCAAGGCAAGGAAGACGACCGCGAAAAACTTATTCAAGCTCTAATCAAGCACATTCCCGCGAGTGAAAATGGCACGGTGATTGTTTACAATCAGAGCTTTGAAAAGAGCCGTTTGAAAGAGCTCGCCGAGATGTTTCCCAAGTATCGCGAAGATCTTGAATCAATCCGCGAACGAATCATCGATTTAATGCACTTTTTAAAGCCAAATAAGCAGATCATCGAAAGCAAGAGTGTTTTGAAACACGATGGCGGTGGACTTCTTTACTACCACGTCGATTTGCAAAGATCGTATTCAATCAAAAAAGTTCTGCCGATCTTCGCTCCACATTTGAATTACGCGAATCTCGATGAAGTGCATAATGGCATCGAAGCCCAAGTTGCATTTATGAAACTTTCCACCCTTGATGGTGATGACTATGATAAAACATACCGCAACATGATTGAGTATTGTAAGCAGGATACGTGGGCGATGGTGGAGATTCTCAAAGGATTAAGGGAGCTTGTCAAATGAAATACCGTAAATTACTAATTCTCTCGATGATTGTCATCTTATCGTCATGCCGCTTTGGCGGCGAAAGTTCGACGGGACAATCAAGCGAAGAATTGACGAGTGAAACAACCAGCACTTCTTCGTCGGAAGCGAATCCTTCTTCCTCATCGGAATCAAGTGGCGATTCTTCCAGCAGTGAAGGCAGCGAACGTCCGACCAGTGGAACTGAGCTCATCAATTTCTACGCTGTGAACGATGTTCACGGTGCCGTTAGCCGCGACATGAGTGTCAACGAGCCAGGTTTGGCCCGCATCGCCACCTATCTAAAAGATAAAAAAGACGATGACCCTCAAAACACCGTCATTTTAGCTTCTGGCGACATGTGGCAAGGTTCAGTCGATTCCAATTACAACCGGGGCAATCTTGTCACCGAAGTCATGAACGACATCGGCTTTGATTCGATGACAATCGGCAACCATGAGTTCGATTGGGGCACCTCTTATATCGAGCAAAACGCTGGCCTAGCCGATTTCCCATTTTTGGGAGCGAACATCATGCAGTATCCGAACACTAGCCAAAAATCGAATATCGGCGAGAATTATACGATTATCGAACGCGGCTTTCTGAAAGTCGGCATTATCGGCATAATCGGCAGCGAGCAAATTACCGATATCATGAGCGGATTCGTCCAAAATATTCATTTTCAATATCCTTATCAAATCGCTATTGACTTAAGCGCAGAGCTGCGCGATGAGCAAAATTGCGATATCGTCGTCTTATCAATGCATGGTGGTGCGGATGAAGTGTATCAGTTCGACACCGGGATTGGAGATTATTTCGATGCCGTTTTCTGCGCCCATTCCCATTCACTCGTAAACGAGGAATTTTTTGGCGTTCCCATCGTCCAAGCGGGAGGAAACGGTAAATATGTTTCCAATATTAGCCTCACCTACGATTATGCGACTGACGTAGTCGATACTGCGTCATATGGGAATACTGCTCTTGGAGCATTGAATAATCTTGCCGAAGACGCAAGCGTTAAAAGCATCATCGATGAGTTCGGTGCGATTTCCAACCCTGTCAAAAACGAGGTTTTGGGAACAATTACGAATTCGCTGTCTCGAACTACAACATTGCCTAATATGGCAAATTATGCGGTTGTGTCCAAACTTGCGACTCTCGGCCTCGATGTCGATTTTGTCATGACTAATCGCGGCCGGGCCAATGTGCCGAGCGGAACGGTGACGTATGGTACTCTTTTTAAAGCACTGCCTTTTGACAATAATATTGTCATCATTCGAGCGAGCGGGGCCGATATCAAAAATCAAGCCCCTTACAATAATTTTTATCGTGTCAAAGATTATAGTTCATTAAACAACACCACGAAATATACTTTAGCGGTCATCGATTTTTTGGCTTTACACCAAGATATATATAAAACATACAACTATTTTGAAGATTATAACCCCAGCACAGATTATGTCATGACGATAACCGATGAGGGCAATCCGACCTACCCTCGCGATATCCTCTCCGATTTATTCCGTAGTTTATCCGCGCCGGTCGACCCGCAAACATACACCGGAGACCGCTATGATAATCTAACTATCTAAAATTGCTTACCTTTCACTAAATAATGATATTTCATCGAATTTGTTATAAAATACTAAAGTAATTTCCTTTAAAGGGGAGTAGCGAAGCCTTCCTTCCGTCAAGACGGCATGTGCCCGGAACTAGGCCAGTAATGAGCAAGACCTTTAAAACCCACAAGGAGCCCATTATATGTACGAAACGAAAAAGATTGACGAACTGTTAGCCGAACATGCGGTCGACCCCAAAATCGGATTGACAAGCGATGAAGCCGCGAAGCGCCTTGCTTCAAATGGCAAAAACAAACTTATCGAGAAAAAGCGGCGCAGCATCTTGCTGACCTTTTTATTGCAACTTAATGACCCGATGATCTACATTCTTCTGGCCGCCGCGATTATCTCAGGCGTGGTGACGATTATCGAAGGGACAAATGAATGGGCTGATGTCATCATCATCTTGGCGGTCGTCTTGCTGAACGCGACGATCGGGGCCATTCAAGAAGTGAAAGCCGAAAATGCCTTGGAAGCTCTTAAAAAAATGTCTTCTCCGACGGCGACTGTCCGCCGCGATGGGAAAGTCATCGAAATCAAGGCCGAGGATTTAGTTGTCGGCGACATTGTCGTATTAGAAGAAGGAAGAACGGTTGGTGCCGATATTCGACTTCTCATCGAATACAATTTGAAAACCGATGAATCTTCATTAACCGGCGAATCGACGCCTATCGAAAAAGATTATCAAGTCGTTTTCAGCGCTCCCGTAGGCGTTGGCGACCGCCTTAACACTGTCTACATGTCGACACCGATTGTTTATGGTCATGGCGAAGGCATCGTCGTGGCAACTGGCGTGAACACCGAAATCGGCAAAATAGCGCAGATGATCGCTGATGAAAAAGAAGAAGCGACCCCTCTTCAAAAGCGTTTAGCGGATCTTTCAAAAGTCCTTGGCATAATCGCCATTGTCATAATCGTTGCGATTTTTATTGTCGCTCTTATTCAACGGCGCGATCCTTTGGAAATGTTCATCACGGCGATTTCACTTGCCGTGGCGGCCGTCCCTGAAGGGCTTCCCGCTGTGGTGACGATTGTTTTAGCTTTAGGCGTGCAACGCATGGTCAAGGTCAACACGATCGTCCGCCGCCTTCCGAGCGTCGAAACTCTCGGCGCCGTCTCAGTTGTCTGCTCTGATAAAACCGGAACCTTGACGCAAAACAAGATGACCGTCGTCCGGGCATATGGCAACCATCAAACCCTCGATCTTGAGCATTTCGCCGGCGAGCATATGAATTTTCTCGCCAAAGGAATGTCACTATGCTCTAACGCCTCCATCGATTGTGGGGTCTATGGGGATCCGACCGAAATCGCCCTTGTCGAATTCGCCAACAAACTTGGATTATACAAAAAGGAACTCGAAGCGCAGAATCCTCGTATAAATGAACTACCTTTTGACTCAGTTCGCAAAATGATGTCGACGCACCACGATAATGCGGGCCAGCCAATCGTTTTCACAAAAGGTGCTCTTGATTCCGTCATCAAACATACGACGCACATCCTTATCGATGGCGAGGTTCGCTTGATGACGAAAGAAGATCTCGACAAAATCCATCAAGGTAGCGCCGAGATGGCTAAAAGCGCTTTGCGCGTTTTGGCATTAGCCTATAAGGAAAGCGAACAACTTTCAGAAGATAATCTCATTTTTGTCGGTTTGGTCGGCATGGTCGATCCACCTCGCGAAGAGGCTGGACAGGCGGTGGCAATCTTTAAAAAAGCCGGTATTATCACAATCATGATTACCGGCGACCATCGCGATACGGCTTTAGCTATCGCCCGCGAGTTGAACATCGCTCAAGACGAAAGAGAAGTTTTGTCAGGCGATGATATTTCCAAGATGAGTTTCACCGAATTGCAGGAAGCCGTCAAGACCGTTCGCGTTTTCGCTCGCGTCTCCCCTGAGAACAAAGTGAGTATCGTCAAGGCGATTAAGGCTAACGGCTTCATCGCCGCGATGACTGGCGACGGAGTTAACGACGCGCCATCGCTTAAAGCCGCCGATATCGGCATTGCGATGGGCATCACGGGTACCGACGTGGCCAAAGGGGCCGCCGACATGGTTTTGACCGATGATAATTTCGCATCGATTGAAAAAGCCGTCGAAGAAGGACGTGGCATCTATGCCAACATCAAAAAGACCGTCTACTTTTTGCTCTCGAGCAACATCGGTGAAGTGTTGGCGATGTTCGTCGCCATTCTATTTGGCTTTCCTGTCCCGTTAATCGCAATTCACATTTTGTGGGTGAATTTGATCACCGATAGCTTGCCTGCTATCGCTTTAGGTTCTGACGACAAGGCTGATAACATCATGGAAGATAAACCGCGTGATGAAAAAGAATCTCTCTTTGCCAGGGGCGGCTATTTCTTCATCGTTACTTACGGGATTATCATCGCCTTGATTACGTTGGCGGGTTTCTTGCTTTTTCCAACTCGTTACATCATCGAAAATGGCTTGCCAACTGAGGCGGCGCAACTCAGCATCATCGAACAGATCAAATGGGTTTTTGACAATGTCGACGGCATGCTGAATCAAGCGCAAAGCACCGCCTTTAGCGTGCTTGGCATCTCGCAGCTATTTCACATGATCGGCATGACGAATACCGAGAAGAGTTTTGTTCATGTCTTCAAATCGAGGAACTGGCTTTTGCTCGTCGCTTTCGTCTTTGGCCTGGCGATGCAAGTTCTCATCACCGAAGTTCCGTTTTTGGAAAGTTTCTTCAAAACGGCGCAGCTCGACTTAGAGCATTGGCTCATCGTTATCGGCCTCTCGATTGTCCCGCTTGTAGTACATGAAATCATCGTCTTGGTGAAGTTTATTCGCAAACGCGTCAAATCTTCAAAGATTGCCAAGGTTTAATACCTTATTTTATTTCTTGAAAATCGGCTTGATATATTTTAATATTATTAAGCCGTTCATGCCGACTTAGCTCAATCCGGCAGAGCAACTGAATCGTAATCAGTAGGTTGGGGGTTCAATTCCTCTAGTCGGCACCAATCTTCGTTTCCAGTTGGATGTTTAGCTCAGCTGGGAGAGCATCTGTTTGACGTACAGAAGGTCGTGGGTTCGATCCCCTCAGCATCCACCATATTCGAGTAAATGGCCTCCATCGGAGGCTTTTTATTAACCTGTGGAAATAAGATCGGAAGTGCAATATAATATTGGCGATGCATCTGTAGTTCAATGGTAGAACACTAGCTTCCCAAGCTAGTTACGCGGGTTCGATTCCCGTCAGGTGCTCCAGCAATTTATAAAGGGCCTCACAACAATTTTGGGAGG
>JBAZDT010000008.1:0-15589 GCA_041654325.1 Bacilli bacterium
GCCACTACCTCCTTATATCAAAAAACAATGTGAAGATAATAGCCGTTATCAAACGGTGTATGCCGAGCGTTTAGGCAGTAGTGCGGCCCCGACGGCTGGTTTTCATTTTACCGAGGAATTGCTGATAAAATTGCAGCAAAAAGGCGTTGAAATCGTTGATATTACATTGCATATCGGCCTGGGAACATTTCGCCCAGTCAAGGTTTCGGATACCAAAGATCACATTATGCATAGCGAGTATTTCGAAGTTGGTCAAGCCGCCAGCGACTCGCTTAACAAAGCCAAAAAAGAAGGTCGGCGGATTATCGCCGTGGGTACGACCTCAACGCGGACCTTGGAAGCCATCTTTCAAAAATATGGGCAGTTTGTCCCGTGCAAGGAAGCGACGAATATCTTTATCAGCCCCGGCTATCAGTTTCGCGCAATCGATGCCCTTATCACCAACTTTCACCTTCCAAAATCGACCTTGATCATGCTCGTGTCAGCGTATTTGGGGCGCGAATTCACTATGCAAATTTACGAGCATGCGATAAAACAAAGGTATCGTTTCTTCAGCTTTGGAGACGCGATGTTCATCTATGGAAAAGAAAATAAACTATTATCTTAAGTCGCTAGAGGAAATTGAAGCGATCGCAAAGGATGGCAAAAAGCCACGTCTTTTGCTCCATTCCTGCTGCGCGCCTTGCTCGACATATACCCTTCTATTTCTATGCCCGATTTTCGATGTCACCATCTTGTTTAACAACTCGAATATTTATCCGAAGAGCGAATACGACAAGAGACTGAATGAACTTTTTAAGTTCATAAATGATTTTGGAAAGAAAACCGGTTTCGCTGTCAAGTTGGTTACGCCACCTTATGACAACGATGAATTCAATCTCGCTCTCGAAGCTTATGCCGAGCTGCCAGAAGGTTCGAAGCGATGCTTTATCTGCTATGAAAAAAGAATGCGACAAGCATATGAATTTGCTAGCGACAATAGTTTTGAATATTTTACGACCTCGATGACCATCTCGCGGCAGAAAAACTCACAAGTTCTTAATGAAATCGGGCTCAGGTTGTCGAAAGAGTTCCCCAGCACCAAATATTTCTTCAGCGACTTCAAGAAAAACAAAGGAATCGACATCGCTCGCTCAATGCGCGATGAATACGACCTTTACCAACAGCAATATTGCGGTTGTCGTTACTCATATCTGAAAAAACATTTATAAATATGATAATAATCTGCGGCTCATCCAAGCGGATTCATAGTAAAAAATGCAGAATATTCACCATTTATGATGAGGAATATGACGATAAATTCATTTCATAGACATTCATTTTTTTTAATGGTTTCGTTATCAGAATCGATCATCGAAAGCCTTTGTTTTACATGTGCATATTAATAATAAATACTATTTATACTTGACTAGAACTCGCCCTCGGGGGTAGTATATAAAACGTTGGCGTCTGCGTTGACATGCGAGGTTGCTGATACACCCACAGGCGTTGTCATGAATGGGTATCAGGGAATTCGCATAGAGCAAGATGTCACAGCCTGAAGAAACAAGGAGGAAAGTTCATGGCTAAAACGAAAGTTATTAGGGTTCGCCTCAAAGCTTACGATCACAAGATTTTGGATCTAAGCGTCGAGAAAATTCTCGCAGCGGCGGAAAAAACTGGTGCCGGTGTCGTCGGTCCCATCCCGCTCCCAACGGAAAAACAAGTCTTCACGATTCTCCGCGCCGTCCACAAGTACAAGGATGCCCGCGAACAATTCGAAATTCGGACACACAAACGGCTCATCGATATTACTAATCCCACTAAAGAAACGGTCGACACATTGCGTCGGCTCGATCTTCCAAGCGGAGTAGATATCGATATTAAACTATAAAGGAGGTAAGACTGATGAAATCAATCATTGGACGAAAAATGGGCATGACGCAAGTCTTTGCCGAAGATGGCACGATGTACGCCGTCACCGTCATCGAAGTCTTACCCAACGTCGTCACCCAAGTCAAAACAGTTGAAAAGGATGGCTATAATGCTGTTCAAATCGGCTATGAAGATTTGCGCGAATCACGCGCCAACAAATGTGAAAAAGGTCACTTCGCAAAAGCGAACGTCACACCAAAGAAACATTTAGCGGAACTTAAAGGTGATGAACTGGCTTCTAAGAAAGTCGGAGACACAATTAGCGTCGACCTGTTTAAGGCGGGCGAAATTGTCGATGTCATCGGCGTTACGAAGGGCAGAGGCTTCCTCGGTTCCATCCAACGCTATGGACATAAAATCGGACCGAAAGGTCACGGATCCGGATACCATCGCGCAGTTGGGTCAATGGCTATGAACGGCCGCCCGAACAACCGCGTTCTACCCGGCAAAAAGATGGCTGGTCACCATGGTAATAGCGGTTCGACCATCCTCAACCTCATCGTCGTCAAAGTTGACGCTGAGAAAAATTACTTGCTCGTCAAAGGATCAATTCCAGGTGCGAATAAGTCCCTTGTGACGATTCGCAGTGCCGTCAAAGAGCAGCTTGGTGAGAAGCAATTTGTCAAAGACTTGATCAATCGCAGTGTAAAAGCGGTCGAACCAGTCGTTGAACAAGCTCCCGAAGTTGTCGAAGCAGCACCCGCTGAAGCAAAAGGAGAATAACCATGGCTGAAACAAAGAAAATCACTATTCCAGTTTATAACCAACTTGGCGAAAAAATCTCCACCATGTCACTTAAAGGCGAGGTCTTCGCCGTCGAAGTTCACGAAACAGCAGTCTTTGATGCCATCAACGTCTACCTTGCGAACATGCGTCAAGCGACTTCAAAAACAAAGAAGCGCGATGAAGTTTCCGGCGGTGGCAAAAAGCCGTGGCGTCAAAAAGGGACAGGGCGGGCTCGTGCCGGTAGTTCCCGTTCGCCAATATGGGTCGGAGGCGGAATCGTCTTTGGTCCGACTGGTGATCAGAACTACAAAATCCAGCAAAACAAAAAAGAACATCGCTTAGCCTTAAAATCCGCGCTGACCTTGAAAGTTAAAGACGGCCTTACCGTCGTCGACCAACTCGCCGTCAGCGAAGGGAAGACTAAAGAGTTCGTGGCCATCGTAAAGGCTTTAAAAGCTGAAGGTCGCGTTCTCGTCGTCTTGACAGAGGCTGATGACAAACTCGTCGCGAGCGCTCGCAACATCGCCTCTGTGACGATGACAACACCAGATAACGTGTCCGTCTATGATCTGCTCTACCATCAATCGGTAGTCATGAGCAAGGCGGCAATCAAAGCTCTTGAGGAGGTACTCATCTAATGGCTGCTAAGAAAAAAACCGAAGTAAAGAAACCAGAAGCTCGTTTCGCAAAAGCTTCCGTTGAAGACTTCGCGACCATTCTCCGCCCGGTTATCACTGAAAAGACGATGGCCCTCATGCAGGAGAAAAACAAAGTTACATTTAGAGTGAAACCTAACGCCAACAAGGCGCAGGTCAAACTTGCCTTCGAACGCGTCTTTGGCGTCAAGGCGACGGAAGTCAACATCCTTAATGTTCTTCCGCGAAACACCCGCAGAGGCGGCCGCTATGAAGGCAAAATCTCGGGATACAAGAAAGCGATCGTGACTGTTGCCGAAGGCGAAGCCCTCGATCTCTTCAAGGAATAGCCTACGGGCTCATTATAGGAGAACATCAATGTCAATAAGAAGTTATAAGCCGACGACACCAAGTCGTCGAAACATGACGAACTCGACGTTTGAAGAAATCACCAAAAGCACTCCTGAAAAAAGTCTTCTCGTTAAATTGAGCAAGACCGGCGGAAGAAATAACCAAGGGGTTATTACCACTCGCCACATCGGTGGCGGTCATAAACGGAGATACCGCCTCATCGACTTCAAGAGAAACAAAGATGATATCGTCGCTACCGTCAAATCCATCGAATACGATCCGAACCGCAATGCCAATATCTGCCTCGTCAGTTATCTCGATGGCGAAAAACGATATATCATCGCCCCCAAAGACTTGAAAGTTGGCGATCATATCGTCTCAGGTAAAGTCGTCGATATCCAAATCGGCAACGCGATGGAAATTGGTAACGTGCCTGAAGGCACCATCGTTCATAACCTTGAACTAAGTCCAGGAAAAGGCGGTCAATTATGCCGCGCCGCCGGGACAAGTGCTCAAGTGCTAGGTAAAGAAGGAAAATACGTGACCGTGCGCCTCGCGAGCGGTGAGATGCGTAAAATTCTCGAAACCTGCCGCGCGACCATCGGAAGCGTCGGCAACGAGGAATTCAACCTGATCAACAAAGGCAAAGCCGGCAAAAATCGCTGGTATGGCATGCGCCCAACCGTCCGTGGTTCTGTCATGAACCCGGTCGACCACCCACATGGTGGTGGTGAAGGTAAATCACCAGTCGGTCGTGATGCGCCAAGAACCCCGTGGGGTAAACGCGCTCTCGGCGTCAAAACGAGAAAAACGAAAAAAGCTTCGACCAGACTCATCGTCCGCCGTCGAAATGCGAAGTAGAAGCGAAAGGAGAAATGCAATATGGCACGTAGTTTGAAAAAAGGCCCATTCTGTGATGAGCACTTGATGAAGAAAGTGCAAAAGCTCAATGCCGCCAACCGCAAAGAAATCATCAAGACTTGGTCGCGTCGCAGCACCATCTTCCCTGATTTTATCGAACACACTTTCGCCGTCTACAATGGTCGTGAGCACATCACGGTCTATGTGACAGAAGATATGGTCGGTCATAAACTCGGAGAGTTTGCCCCGACGAGAACATATCGTGGCCACACTGGTCACACCGCCGAAGACAAAGCAGCTTCGGTGACTAAATAAGGAGGAATTATGGCAGAAAAGAAACCAACTTCCCGCGCCAAAAAGCCGGTCAAACCAGCTAAGGTCGAGGAAAAACCCGCCGCTCCCGCCAAACCGCAAGTTACGGAAGCCAAAGCCGTGGCCTATGATGTCCGCCTGACTCCTCGCAAAGCGCGCCTCGTCGTCGATCTCGTCCGCGGCAAAGATGTCAATGTTGCCCTCGGCATTCTGACGAACGTCAACCGCTCCGCCTCGCCAGCTATCGCTAAAGTCATCAAAAGCGCAGCTGCCAACGCCATCAACAACTTCCACATGGATGAGAAGAAGCTCTATGTTCACACCATCTATGCCAACGATGGCCTGCGGATGAAAAGATTTATGCCTCGCGCCAAAGGTTCGTCGTCGGGTATTATCAAAAGAACGTGTCACATATATGTGACGCTCAAAAGTAGATAGGAGTAGCACATGGGACAAAAAGTTAATCCAGTCGGACTAAGAATTGGCATCAACAAGAATTGGAATTCACGTTGGTACGCCGATCGTCAAGAATATGCTGCCTTCCTCGGCGAAGACATGATTATTCGCAACTACTTACAAAAGAACCTCAAGAGCGCCTTGCTCTCGCACATTGAAATCGAAAGAGCAAAAACCGATAAAGGCCACACCGTCACCGCCATGTGTTTCGTCGCCCGTCCAGGCGTCGTCATCGGGCAAGATGGAGCCAATATCAACCGCATTAAAAAAGAACTCGCCAAAAAGATCAAAATTGGCACGATTCGCATCGATATCATCGAAGTCAAAAATCCTGATCTAGACGCTGAACTCGTCGCGCAATGGATCGCGAGTGAACTAGAAAACCGCGCCTCATTCAGAACCGCGCAGAAGAAAGCGATTCAACGTGTTCGCAAAGCCGGAGCCAAAGGCATTAAAACCGAAGTCTCAGGTCGCCTTGGTGGCAACGATATCGCCCGCAGCGAAGGTTATAAAGATGGCATCGTCCCTCTTCATACTTTGCGGAGCGACATTGATTACGCTCATGTTGAAGCCCACACGACCTATGGTCGTTTAGGCGTCAAAGTCTGGATCTGCCGCGGCGAAATTCTTCCTGAAGAGAAGAAAACTGTAACGGAAGGAGAATAACATCGATGCTACAACCGAAAAGAGTTAAATACCGGCGCCCACATGGCATTAGTTACGAAGGCTTATCCAAAGCTGGTAACGATGTGACCTTTGGTGAATTCGGTCTCAAAGCCGTCACCGGTGGATGGATCAACGATCGGCAGATTGAGTCTGCGCGTATCGTCCTAAGCCGCTATACGCAAAGAAGCGGAAAAATTTGGATTCGTATCTTCCCGCATCTCGCCAAAACCAAAAAACCAGCCGAAGTCCGTATGGGCTCTGGCAAAGGCAACCCTGAAAGCTGGGTGGCCGTCGTCAGAACAAATCGCATTATGTTTGAAATCGGCGGAGTGCCGGAAAGCGAAGCGCGCGAAGCCCTTCGCCTCGCCGCCTACAAGCTTCCGATCAAATGTAAAGTGGTCGCCAAAGAAGCGAAAGGAGAATAACAATGAAAATCAGCGAAATACGCGAAATGAGTAATGATGAACTTAACGAAAAAGTGTACTTACTCAAAGAACAATTGTTCAATCTCCGCCGCAAAAAGGCTGTCGGACAATTAGAACATGGCGAACAAATTCGCACCGTCCGCAAGGACATCGCCAAAGTCTACACCATCAAACGCGAACGTGAATTAGGAATCAAATAAGGAGGACCAAAACATGGAAAAAAGAATTACTCGTCCCACCTTCACCGGTGTTGTCGTCAGCGACAAAATGGATAAAACAATCGTCGTTTTGGTTCAAACCCATAAAAGACACGTCAAATATATCAAACGCGTTAAATATGGTAAGAAGTATTACGCGCACGATGAGAACAACGAAGCCAAAGTTGGTGACACTGTCACCATCATGGGCTGCCGCAAATTAAGCGCGACCAAACGCTATCGCTTAGTAAGCATTAATCTCAAGGCTGTCGAATCAATCAAAGCTGCCGAAGCCGAATTACTCTTAGAGGAAAAGGAAGCGGGAGTCCCAGAAGAAGTTAAGCCGGAAGCTCAAGCAGAAGCAGTCGTGGCCGAAGAAGCCCCGGCGAAAGCGGAGTAGGAGGGATTAAAATGGTTCAAAATGAAACAAATTTAATCGTTGCCGATAACTCCGGCGCGAAAAGCGTGCGCATCTTCCGTCTCTTCGGAGGTGGTAATCGCAAATCGTCATCGATTGGTGACATCGTCTTGTGCGCAGTCAAAAGCGCGGTTCCTAATGGGAAAGTGAAAAAAGGCGATATCGTCCGCGGCGTCATTGTCCGCACGAAATATCCTATTAACCGGGCGGATGGCTCAACCATTAGTTTCGATGATAACGCCGTCGTCTTAATCAGTGAAGAAGGCGCACCTCTTGGAACCCGTGTTTTCGGGCCGGTTGCTCGCGAACTCCGCGACAAGGGCGAAGGTTTTATGAAAATCGTCTCCCTCGCGACCGAAGTATTATAAGGAGAACACACCATGAGAATTAAAAAAGGTGATAAAGTCATCGTCATCGCTGGAAGCGATAAAGGAAAAGAAGGCATCGTTCAAGCCGTCTTCCCCAAAACGCATAAAGTGGTAGTCGAAGGCATCAACGTTCACAAGAAGCATCGCAAGCCGACGCAGAAGACACCAGAAGGCGCCATCGTCGAGATGTACGTTCCAATCGATGTTTCCAACGTCGCCCTCATCGATCCCAAAACAAAAAAAGCTACTCGCGTGACCTACGTGATGGAAAAGGACAAAAAAGTCCGCATCGCCAAGGCCAGCGGGTCGAAACTTGATTAAAGGAGGTAGCTAAAAGTTATGGAAGAAGAAAAGAAATCTGTAGCCCCAAAAGCTACCAAGGCCAAAAAAGCCACCGCCCCCAAGGCTTCAAGCGAAGCTAAACCGGCGGCGAGCAAAAAGCCAGCCATCAAAAAAGATGTCGTGAAAAAGGAAGCCCCCAAAGCCGCTGAAGTCGTCGCTCCGAAAGAAGAAACAAAGGTCGCGGCGCCCAAAGCTAGCAAAAAGGCTGAGCCAAAGGTAGTTGAAGTCACCGCTCCTAAAGTAGAAGCGAAGATTGAAGCGCCCAAGGATAGTAAGAAAGAAGCCCCCAAAGCTCCTGCAAAAACTAAGATCACGCATCGTCTCAAAGACAAATTCGAACAAGTAATCGTCGCCAAGTTAATGACTAAATACGGTTATAAGTCTGTGATGCAGGTACCACATTTAGAAAAAGTCATCATCAACATCGGTGTCGGCGATGCCATTACCAATTCCAAATTGCTTGATGATTCCGTGCGCGAACTCCGCGAGATCACCGGCCAACAGCCAGTCATCACCAAAGCGAAGAAATCAATCGCCAACTTCAAATTAAGAGAAGGTCAAGCCATCGGCTGCAAAGTAACCTTAAGAAGCTTGAGAATGTATGACTTCCTCGATAAACTCGTCTCCATCGCTCTACCGCGCGTCAGAGACTTCCGCGGCGTAAGCCGCAATGCCTTCGATGGTCATGGCAACTACACCCTCGGAGTCAAAGAGCAGTTGATCTTCCCCGAAATCGATTACGACAAGGTCAACAAAATCCGCGGTATGGATATCGTTATCGTCACAACGGCTAAAAACGACGATGAAGCGTTCGCCTTGCTAAGCGAACTCGGCATGCCGTTTAGAAAGTAAGAGGATGTAACATGGCAAAAACAAGTCTTAAGGTCCGCTGGGCGAGACCGCAGAAGTTTAAAGTCCGCCAGTACACACGTTGTGTGCGCTGTGGCCGTCCTCACGCCGTTTATTCAAAATTCAAATTATGCCGTATTTGCCTTCGCGAGTTAGCCTACAAGGGAGAAATCCCCGGCCTCAAGAAGTCCAGCTGGTAAAGGAGGAAAAAGGAAATGATGTCAGATCCCATCGCAGCAATGCTGACGACTATTCGTAACGCTAATCAACTGCGCTATGATTCCGTCACGGTTCCTTCAAGCAAGATCAAGGTCGAAATTGCCAAGATTTTATTTGAAGAAGGCTTTATCCTCAATTACAAAGTGAGCGGAGAAGTCAAAAAAGAATTAACGATTACACTAAAGTACGCCGCCAATAAAGAGCGCGTTATCTCTGGGTTGAAGAAAATTTCCAAGCCCGGTCTTCGCGTCAGCGTTGGCAGCGATAATTTGCCACGCGTCCTTAAAGGACTCGGCGTGGCAATCATCTCGACGAGCAAAGGAGTCATGAGCGACAAGAAAGCCCGCGCCCTCGGTATCGGCGGCGAAGTTCTCGCTTATGTTTGGTAATTAATCATGTCACGTATTGGATATAAGGTTATCGATCTCCCTGCTGGCGTCAGCGTTTCGGTTAACGAAGGTATGGCGACCGTCAAAGGTGCCAAAGGCACTATTGCGATCAAAGTCCCAAGCGCAATCAGCTTAAAAGTCGAAGATAAAAACATTCATGTTTCCCGCGCCAATGAAGAGCGGCAGACCAGAGAAAACCACGGCACATTCCGCGCTTTGCTCCACAACGCCATCATCGGTGTCTCGGCTGGTTTCAGCAAGACGCTTGAAATCGTCGGCATCGGCTATCGCGCCGCGATGCAAGGCGTCAATCTTATCTTGACTATCGGTTATTCTCACGATGTCGTCATCGTTCCTGAACCCGGTGTCAAAATCACCTGCAAAACCGCCACGGTTATCATCGTCGAAGGCATCGATCGTCAAGCGGTCGGTCAAACCGCGGCTCGCATCCGCGAAGTCCGCAAGCCCGAACCATACGGTGGCAAAGGCATTAAGTACGCCGGTGAACATATTATTCGCAAGGAAGGCAAGCGCGCAAGCGCAGCCAAGAAATAGTTGGAGGTAATGTATGATTAAAAAGGTATCAAAAAACGTCGTTCGTCAAAAACGGCACAATCGCATCCGGGTTAAAATTTCCGGAACGACTGAATGCCCACGCCTTTGCGTCTACCGCTCCAACGCCAACATCGAAGCGCAAGTTATCGACGATGTTAAAGGTGTGACCCTTGCCCACGCTTCGTCAACCGCATTAAAACTCGAAAACGGCGGCAACGTCGAAGCCGCTGCTAAGGTCGGAGAAGCGGTGGCCAAAGCCGCTCTCGAAAACAAAATCACTAAAGTCGTCTTCGATCGCGGTGGTTACGCTTATCACGGTCGCGTTAAAGCTCTCGCCGAAGCCGCCCGTAAAGCCGGATTGTTATTTTAAGGAGAACGAACATGGAAGAAAAAGAATTAACCGGCGTTGCTAATGAAGCAACCGTCGAGCAAAAACCCTCCGAAGCACCGGCTGCAAGCGAACACGCGGCCAACCGTCGGCCTCGCCCTCAGCAACAACAAGGTGATCGCCGCCGTCCTCAACGCCGTCGCGAACCCGAAATAAAAGAATACGAAGAGCGCGTCGTCAATGTTAATCGCGTCAGCAAAACGGTCAAAGGTGGCCGCAGAATGCGTTTCTCGGTCCTCGTCGTTATCGGTAACGGCAAAGGAAAATACGGTTTCGCCATCGGCAAAGCCGCGGAAGTACCTGATGCCATCAAAAAAGCTTTGGAAAGAGCGCGCAGCAACACTTTTGACCTCACCATTCTTAAAGGTGATACAATTTCTCATGAGATCATTGGGAAGTTTGGCGCGTGCAGCGTCTTTCTCAAACCTGCTCCCGAAGGCACCGGCATCATCGCCGGCGGACCGGTCAGGGCAATTCTTGAATTGGCCGGCATTCGCAATGTCTATTCCAAAGTTTACGGTAGCCGCGCCCCAATCAACATCATCCGCGCCACGCACAATGGTTTGAGCAATCTCAAAACCTATTCGCATGTCAAAGCGTTGCGTCAATAACCTGGAGGTATGAACATGAAGTTACACGAATTAGAACACGCCGCTGGCGCCAGAACTGCTCATTACCGCAAAGGTCGGGGCATCGGCTCTGGCAACGGCAAAACATCAGGCAAAGGCCATAAAGGTCAAAACGCCCGCAGTGGCGGAGGCAAGGCTCCTGGCTTCGAAGGTGGGCAAAACCCCATCTATCGCCGCTTGCCGAAATTTGGTTTTAAGAACGTCAACCGTCTTGATTACGCAAGCGTAAACGTCGAGAGATTAAACGCTTTTGAAGATGGCGCTGTCGTCTCAGCGGCCCTCTTAGTCGAAAAAGGCATCGTCCGCAAAGAATATTGTGGCTTGAAGATTCTCGGTGGTGGCAAACTAACAAAAAAACTGACGGTGCAAGCCAACAAGTTTTCGAAATCGGCCCAAGCTGCCATTGAAAGTGCCGGTGGAACAATCGAGGTAATATAAAATGAAGAAGCTGATCGCAGTCTTCAAAAATAAGGAAATCGTCAATCGCATTTTCTTTACGATCATGATTTTACTCGTGATCCGTATAGGTGCGGCGATAACCGTTCCTGGAGTTACTGTCAGTGAAGAGCTTTCGAAAGCGCTTGAAACAGCCAACATGATATCCATGATGGATATGCTCGGCGGTGGCGCGCTTTCCAATTTCTCGATCTTCGCTCTCGGCGTCAGCCCCTACATTACCGCCGGAATTATCATCCAGCTTCTCTCTAAAGATGTCCTGCCTGCCTTGACCGAACTTACCAAGCAAGGTCAATACGGCCGCAAAAAGTCGGAGATGGCGACCCGCTATCTAACCCTCTTGCTCGGCGCTGTGCAAGCATACGGCATTATCAAAACAATGGAAAATAGTCAATATATCACTATTAATATGGAATTGAACTTTTGGTCCTATGCCTATATCGTCACCATCATCCTCGCGGGTGCCATGCTTACTATGTGGCTCGGCGACCAAATCACATCAAAAGGATTAGGCAATGGTATTTCGGTCATTATCTTTGCCGGTATCGTCCGCAACCTCCCGATTCAAATCTCGACCGCTTTCCGCAAGTGGGTGAGCATGAATATGGGCCATGGGACAAATGAACTCATCAAAGGATCGTTCCAATTTGGCATCTACATCCTCGCTTTTGTTCTAATCATCGCCTTTGTCGTCTTCATCGAATTGGCAAAGCGCAAGATTCCCGTTCAGCACTCGGGCAAAAGCGGTGGCCAAAACCAGTCGATGTCCAAAGCCTCGTTCTTGCCAATCAAACTCAACTCTTCCGGAGTTATTCCCGTCATCTTTGCTAGCTCAATCTTGATGGCACCTTCGGTCATCGCGAGTTTCGTCAGCACGAACACCGATGCCGCGTGGCTCAAAATCTTCTCCTATAGCGAGATGACGAAGATGCCAGGCATCAACGAGACCACTTGGGATATGCCATGGGGTTTAATCCTCTATCTCATCCTCATCGTCGTCTTCTGCTTCTTCTATGCTAATATGCAGATTTCGCCAGAAACACTCGCTGATAACTTCCGTAAAAATGGCAGTTACATCCCTGGGATCCGCCCTGGAAATGAAACGGAGCGCTATGTCAAGAAAGTTGTCAACCGCGTTACATGCATGGGCGCTATCGCACTCTCGTTCATTGCCGCTTTACCTGTCGTCTTAACCCTCACTGGTATCTTCGGTGAGAGCTCGAGCCTTGCCATCGGTGGCACCGGCTTGATCATCGTCGCAGGTGTGGCAATCGAAATTAACAATCAAATCGATGGCCTTCTCGCAGGCAAAAGCTTCGAAGAAGCATCACAAGGAGCACGGCGATAATGAATATTATTTTAATGGGTCCGCCAGGAGCGGGCAAAGGCACGCAAGCCAAGCGCTTGATTGCTAAGTATGATATACCACATATTTCCACTGGGGATATGTTTCGCGAAGCGGTAAAGCAGGGCACCGAGCTCGGCAAATCCGCCAAGCGGTATATAGATGCTGGGCACTTAGTCCCAGATGACGTGACAATTGGTATCGTCCGTGAGCGACTGGCGAAACCGGATTGTCAAAAAGGTTACCTTCTCGATGGCTTTCCACGGACCCTTCCGCAAGCGGAAGCCCTGGAAGTCCTGACCAAGGAAATCGGACGTGAAGTCCAAGCTGTAATCGATATTGACGCCGATGAAAAGGAACTCATTCGCCGCATATGTGGACGACGCGTATGCAAAACATGTGGAACCCCCTATCACGTCGATACGATGAAGCCTAAAATCGAAGGCATTTGCGACGTTTGTGGTGGCCCTTTAATTCAAAGAGCCGATGACAACGAAGCCGCGCTCCGCGTGCGCTTAGGTCATTACTATGAACAGACCAGACCCCTTCTTGATTTCTACAAAAAACGCGGTCTTCTCCATTCATTCGATGGCACGAAAGATCTCAACGTTTTACTCGGAGAAATCATCTCGCTCATCGAGGCTCTCTCTAGATGATTATCGTCAAGTCGCCGCGCGAAGTCGCGCTGATGCGCGAAGCCGGAGCAATTATCGTCCAAGTCTTCAATCGACTAAGCGAGATTATCCGCCCGGGTCTCAGCACCAAAGCGCTCGCCGACGAATCTGAAGCGATCATTCGTCAAGCGAAAGCCTACCCAACCTTTCTTGGCTATAACGGATTTAAAGGTGCGATCTGCACGAGCATCAACGAGACGCTCGTCCACGGCATTCCGAACCGACATCACATTCTCAAAGAAGGCGATGTCGTCTCTTGCGATGTTGGCGTAACCCTAAAGGGTTATTGCGCAGATGCTTGTCGCACTTACTTAGTCGGTGCAGTCCAAGAGGAGGCAAAGCGCCTTGTTAGAGTAACTGAAGAAAGTTTCTTTCATGCAGTTGCTCTCATCAAGCCAGGTGTCCACTTAGGGGACATCTCTCACGCTATCCAAACCTATAACGAGGAAAACGGTTATTCTCTTCCCCGGGAATATACTGGTCACGGCATCGGTCAAAACCTGCACGAGGACCCCTATATTCCAAATATTGGCGAACCGCATACTGGGCCAGTATTAAAAGAAGGAATGTGCCTCGCCATCGAACCGATGGTCGCCATGGGAAAACCCGAGGTGGTCGTCGAAAATGATGGGTGGACCGTCAAGATGAAAGATGGCCGCCTGTGCAGCCATTACGAAAACACGATTGTCGTCACCAGCACCGGTTATGAAATACTAACGATGCCCAAACAAGGAGGAAACGAGAATGGCTAAAACGGATGTTATTGAAGTCGAGGCAACTGTCGTCGAAGCCTTGCCTAATGCCCAATTCAAGGTCAGACTTGAAAACGGCGTCATGATTCACGCCCACGTTTCGGGAAAAATACGCATGCACTATATTCGCATTCTTCCCGGAGATACAGTCACGGTCGAAATATCACCTTATGACTTATCGCAAGGACGAATCACGTTTCGATTCAAAAAACCTTCTTCATATACGAAGAAGTAAAACGGAGGAAAATATTTTATGAAAGTAGCACCTTCAGTCAAACCAATCTGCGACAAATGTAAAGTGATTAAACGCAAAGGCAAAGTAATGGTCATATGCGAAAATCCCAAACACAAGCAGAGACAAGGTTAAAAGGAGAACACCAAATTTATGGCACGTATCGTCGGAGTTGACATTCCAAACGAAAAAAGAGTCGTCATTGCCCTTACTTATATTTATGGTATTGGCGTGACGAGAAGCAAAAAGATTTTAGCCGCGAGCAACGTTAGCGAAGATATTCGCGTTAAGAATTTAACCGAAGAACAGCTGACCGCGATTCGCGCTGAAGTCGCCAAGCTCCGCGTCGAAGGCGATCTTCGTCGCGAAGTAGCTTTAAACATCAAAAGATTAACCGAGATCGGATGCTATCGCGGCATTCGCCATCGCAAAGGTTTACCGGTTCGCGGACAACGGACGCGGACTAATGCCCGGACGCGCAAAGGTAAACGCAAGACCATCGCCAACAAGAAAGTGGCCGCCAAGTAATAGGAGGGCATAAACATGGCAAAAGCTAAAAAAACAACTACCCGCAAAAAGAAGATTAAAAGAGCTTTTATAAAAGGTGTGGCTCATGTCCATTCGACATTTAACAACACCATCGTCACCATCACCGATGAAGCCGGCAACGCGATTGCTTGGAGCAGCGCCGGTGCCCTCGGCTTTAAAGGCGCGAAGAAATCGACGCCCTTTGCCGCCGGACTCGCCGGCGAAGCCGCCGCTAAGATCGCTTTCGAACAAGGCCTTCGCAACGTTGACGTTAATGTCAAAGGTCCAGGCCCGGGTCGCGAATCAGCCATCCGCTCATTGCAAGCCGCTGGCTTAGTAATCCAGACGATTACCGATACGACCCCGATTCCGCACAACGGATGCCGTCCGCCTAAGCGCCCTCGCGGTTAATGAAAGGAGACAGTCACTATGAACAAACTACCTCGTCCATTTGAACCAATGCAGTTCAAAACCGCTATCGTCGATAGCACTTCCAACTATGGGAAATTCGTCATTGAACCTCTTGAAAGAGGTTTTGGCCTCACCGTCGGCAACGCCTTGCGGAGAGTCTTGTTGAGCGCCCTTCCAGGCGCGAGCGTCTTCGCTGTCGAAATCGATGGCGCCCGCCACGAATTTTCAGCTCTTCCCGGTCTTGAAGAGGATGTTACCGCCATCATTTTAAACCTAAAGGATTTAGTGTTGAAAATCGATGACGAAGATGACAAACCAAAGAGAATCGAAGTTGACATTAAAGGACCAAAAGTTTTGAAAGCCGGCGATTTGGAATTACCTGCTTTTGTCTCAATTATTAATCCTGATCTTGAGCTCGCCCACCTTACCGAGGAAGGCCACTTGAAGATGACGATGTATGCCCGCAACGGCCGCGGCTACGTCACCAGCGA
>JBAZDT010000009.1:0-3625 GCA_041654325.1 Bacilli bacterium
ACCAAAGTAAGCAAGGCTTGCTCCTCGTACCTCATAAGCCAGGCATCTATTTGATGAAAGATCGAGATGGCGAGATTATCTACGTCGGGAAAGCCAAAGATTTAAATAAGCGCGTCACGCAGTACTTTCTTCGCCCGCAATCGGGAAAAGTCGCGGCGATGGTTTTCAATGTCAGCCATTTCGAGACCATCATCACGAAAAACGAAAAAGAAGCGTTTATCCTCGAGATGAACCTCATCAAAAAGCACTATCCTCGCTATAACATAATGCTTAAAGACAGCAAACATTACCCATACAACGCTTTAAAGCGAAGAAATAGCCCAGTTTTAAAAATCGCCCGCGACGATAAAGACAAGAATTTTTTCTATTTCGGTCCTTATCCTACTTCATCACACGCCTATGAAATGATTAATCTTCTCAACAAAATTTTCCCTCTGCAAAAATGTCGAACCCTTCCGAGCGTGCCGTGCCTTTATTATCACCTCGGCCAATGCCTTGCCCCATGCATCAATAAAATCGACGAGGAAACGCATGCCAAAATATATAGCCAGATAAAAAGTTTTTTAAGCGGCAATAATGACGATGTCAAAAACCAAATCATGGCTAAACTTGAAGAAGCGAGCCTCAACCTCGAATTCGAAAAAGCCAACGACTACAAGAAAACCCTTCTCGCCATCAAACATATCAATGAACGGCAGAGCATGGAAGTCCAAGATCATGTCGACCGCGATTTATTCGCTTACATCACTCGCGATGGCTACCTCTCACTTGCCCTATTAACCTTTCGAAATGGTCTTTTGCTCGGCAAGGAAACTTTTGTCGTCGAGCAGTTTGGAGAAGATCTCGACCTCGTCGGAGACTTAATCTTGCAATATTATCAAACCCATTCCCTGCCGCAGGAAATAGTCGCTAACATCGCCGGCCTCAAGGAAAGAATATCTGATATTTATGACATTGATGTCATATATAAAGGTCGTGGCGCTCTTCACGACCTAGTCGAGATGGCGACAATCAACGCCCGGCAAAGCCTCGATGAACATTTTATGTCAGCGCGCCTCACCGACGACAATTTAAAAACGCTGACCGATCTTGGGACATTATTAAGCATCAAGACGCCAACATATATTGAATTATTCGATAACTCTCATCTTCAAGGATCGGCGCCGGTCGGGGCGATGGTTGCCTTCATCAATGGCGAGCCGAGCAAGAAGATGTACCGCAAATTCCATATCGAAGGCGATGAGAAACGCGATGATTTCGCGAGCATGAAAGAAGTCATCTACCGGCGTTATAAACGGCTCAAGGACGAGGATGTCAAGATGCCGAATCTCATCTTAGTCGACGGCGGCCTTCCCCAAGTTCGCGCTGCGAAAGAATCTCTTCAAAAATTGGATTTGGACATTAACCTTCTCGGGCTTTACAAAAACGATCGGCATCAGACTGAAGGCTTGATCAGCGCTGATGGCGTGACTTACGACCTGCAAAATAATAAACCCTTATTCTTTTTATTAATGCGCATGCAAGACGAGGTTCATCGCTTTGCCATTTCCTTTCATCATCAGATGCGGAAAAAGGCGCTGAAATCGAGTGTTTTAGATGATATTCCCGGTCTTGGCAAGAAGCGAATCGAGCTTCTTTACCGCAATTATGAAACGATAAACGACTTGCAAAAAGCAACCCTTGAAGAACTTTCGCAGCTGCTTCCCGAAAACGTGGCAATCAAGGTATTAGAACGGCTCCAAAAATAAACTATTTTGTGTTGATAAGTAGAATGCAAAATACTATATTAGTATAGCGATATGTCCTCTTAGCTCAGCTGGATAGAGCAACGGCCTTCTAAGCCGTAGGTCAGGCGTTCGAATCGCCTAGAGGATGCCATAAAGAAATTAAAGCTTTGATGCGTTAGATCAAGGCTTTTTTCTTTATCTTTGGCAGCTCTCCTTTTTCATTGTCTTCTCGATAAATTGAGAGGCACTACGCCGTTTGTGCGATCCAATATTTGGTTTTTAATTAATTATTTTTTATTACTAGAACAATGTTTAAGATTTTTTCACTCTCGACAACCAACTTTTTGAAAAAGCGGCAATCGAAATATTATTACCATCCTGCTCGAAATAGACAAGGATATATTTATGAGCAAAAAAGAATCAGCAATAGCGAAGTTGCTCGATAAATCTTTTGCTAAACAATGTCCACTGATTCTCATAACAGAAATTGCCATCAAGCGTTTCAATAGACCGGCACCATGACTAACCAAAAATGTTCTTTAGTATTAGAGTGAAACGAAAGCGCTAATCGCGAAAATTTATTTTACACTTGTCATCGCGAGAGTTATGATAAATCTTAATCATTTGCTAATCAAAGAAAGAAGAAAACAACATGAAAGTCATTGTCGGAAACGCCGAAAAACTCAGCCGTTTAATCGCTGACGAGTTCATAAAACAAATCAAAGCCAAACCAAACTCGGTCCTCGGATTAGCCACTGGAACTTCGCCTTTAGGAATTTACGCCAACTTGGTCAAAGCAAACAAGGAAGGCGTAATTTCTTTTTTTAATGTGAAGACTTTTAATCTCGATGAGTATGTTGGTCTAGACGGGGCACACCCGCAATCATATCGCTATTTTATGAATGCCAATTTATTTGATCACATCGATATTAACAAAAGAAATACCAATGTCTTAAAAGGCGTTGGTGATTATCTTGCCTACGCCCGTCAATACGATGATCTGATTGCCAAAAGCGGCGGTATCGACATTCAGTTGCTCGGAATTGGAAGCGATGGGCACATCGCCTTTAACGAACCCAATACGCCATTTGATAGCCTAACTCATATCGCCGAATTGACCAAATCGACCATCATCGATAATTCGCGTTTGTTCACAAGCGTTTCCGAAGTTCCGACCCAAGCCGTGACCATGGGCTTGAAATCGATTATGAACGCTAAGAAAATTGTCTTGATTGCCACGGGAGCAAACAAAGCCCAAGCGATTAAAGATTTGCTCGAAGGGCCACTGACCGAAAGCGTTCCTTGTTCGATTTTGCAAAAGCATCCCGATTGCACAATTTACGTGGACAAAGATGCGTATAGCAAAATCAGAAAATAGCGACGTTGCTGTGTCTTTTTATCAATTATAATACGCAAAAAAATAAGATACATCGAAGGAAGATAACAAAGTTGGAGAGACGGGTTCGCTGTTTCTCTTTTTTGTGCTATGTTTTTGGTTATTTATAAGATAAGATAGTAAAGAGTTTTTCAAAAATGGTAAACAACAAACACTTCAAGAAAGAGAAAAATACCATCATAATCTATGCTCTTTTGAGTTGCTTTTTGACCGTTGGCTCAATCGGCCTTTTTGCCCTGAGCGCGAACCGCCCCAACATCGTCCAAGGCGACATTACAAGCGGTGTCGATTGCGATTATTATTTTAATCAAGCCAACAATTACACCTCGCTGCACGAAATCGTCGCCCAACTGAACGAGGGAACCTCAAGCAGCACTTATAAAACATGGGGCACAGTGACAAGATATTATCTGGATTCGAGCAACAATAAAAACTTTTATGTGCAAAGTACCGATCGTTTTGGCAATGTTGCCGGCATGATGGTTTATCAAAGTGCGGCAGC